>CAJXXJ010000689.1 GCA_913062745.1 uncultured Phaeodactylibacter sp. | reverse complement strand
GGACCACTACCTCGACCTGCCGTACGATCTGTCGAATGTGCTGTTCATCACCACGGCTAATCAGCTCGACACCATCCCCGGGCCCCTGCTCGACCGTATGGAAGTGATACGCCTGGCCGGGTACGTCACAAGCGAGAAGGTACAGATTGCCCGCCGCTACCTGCTGCCCAAACAGCTGAAAGAGCACGGTTTTGAAGAAAACGAGCTCGATATCACCGAGGGCGCCCTAAAGGTTATTGTAGAGAAATACGCCCGCGAAGCCGGAGTGCGTAATCTGGAAAAACAAATCCGTAAGATCATCCGCAAAGCGACCCTGAAGCTGGCGGAGGAAGAAGAGATGAACTACACCGTTGGTAAAGATGATGTGGAAGAGTTTTTGGGCAAGCCCGTATTCAAACCGGAGCGCCTCTACAACGAAAGCGTTGCGGGCGTAGCGCTGGGCCTGGCGTACACCTCTCTGGGCGGTGCCACGCTGTACGTGGAAGCTAACGGCATCCGCGGCAAAAACGGCAGCTTCAAGCAGACCGGGCAGCTCGGGGATGTAATGAAGGAATCCGCCCAAATAGCCCACAGCTACATCCGCTCCCGCCTGGCGCGTATGGGCAACGATGCGGCGCAGGAGTACTTCGACAACCATCAGGTACACCTCCATGTGCCGGCCGGCGCTACGCCCAAAGACGGGCCTTCTGCCGGCATCACCATGGCCTTGTCTCTCTTCTCCCTGGCCACCGGCAAGCCGATCCGGGAAGATCTTGCTATGACCGGTGAGCTGACCCTCACCGGAAAAGTGCTTCCGATTGGCGGCGTAAAGGAGAAGACGCTGGCTGCGCGCCGCGTAGGCATCAGCAATCTCATCCTGCCGGAAGACAACCGCCGCGACTTTGAAGAGCTGCAGGACCACATCAAAGAGGGCATTAGCGTGCAGTACGCCGATTATTTTGACGATGTACTGGCTGCTGCTTATCCGGAGGAAGACTTTTGGAAGCTATAGCCCAGGCTGTAAGCAGGCTGGAATCCCGGGCTCCCGACAGCAGGTGTCCGGGATTTTTTTTACATTGGAAGCAGCAATTCTATGAGCCATGAAGGTAGACGAATGGTACAGGCAGCTGGACCGCGGTAAGCTGCAGAAAACCCTCCTGGAATTTCGCGATGCTTCCGTCGCAGCGGGATGGGCAGACCTGAGCGCACAGGCGGACGCATTGCTGAGCCGGTTTAGCCGCAGCAAAAAGGCTCTTATAGAAGGTATGCGGCTGGAAGACGACCACAGCACAGAGAGCAACCGGATAGAGGAGTCGCTGCGAGGGCTGCTGCGCAAATACGGCGACCGGCAGCGCCTGCTGGAGGAGGAGGAGAACTGGGTAGACGGCAATGACCCGGCACTTGCTGCTTTTCAGCTGGCGCAAAAAGAGCGTGAGAATGGCGCCTTGCAGCAGGCCCTCCGCCTGTTCTCCGAAGCTATACGCCTGGCCCCTCTTTTTGCGGAAGCATACGTAGAGCGGGGCAATACCAAATGTATGATGCCCGGCCCGGACGTGCCGTCAGCCCTGGAGGATTACAACGAAGCACTAAAGCTACAGCCCGGCAACCCCATGGCCTTAGTCAACCGGGGGCTGCTGTATCTCAGCCGGCTCAACGACCGGGCCAAAGCTTGCGATGACTGGTCAGCGGCAGCAGAAGCCGGCGACCCCTTTGCCCGGCAGTTTCTTCAGCAGTACTGCCGGTGAGCAGCTTGCTATCACAGAATACTAAAACGGCACCTATGAAAAATATATGGTTTATCCTGCTGCTTTCCATGCTGCTGTCGCCGGGCTGCGGCGAAGCGCCACCACCGATGCCTCCACCGCCACAGCCCGTCACGACCGGCCAATACGTCAAGCTCGGTATGCAAAACGGGCAGGCGGTACGCTACGCCAATACCTCTGCCTACTACCAGAAAGCCCTCAATAGCGCACAACGGGCGGTCACTGCCGAGGAAATCCTCCGGCTGAATGCCCGCCGCAGCGTGACCGTGAAAATCGCCAACGGCCTGCCGGCTCAGCTGGGTGACGATGTAGCGAGAATTGTCAGCTCAGCCTCCCTCAAGCCCAACCGAAATACAATTATAGCCGGCCTGGCAAGCGCCGGGCTCATCACTGCGGTCTACCTGCTGGACGATGAGGAGGAAGAAGAGGCGCAGCAGCAAGTTCTGCCCATTGGCAGCCCGCTGAGCGATAAGGAGCTGAACGCCAAATTGTCCCGCTTCAATGGCCTCGTTGCTATGCCGGATGGAGCCGCCCTCAAGCCGCAGCCGGCCCCGCAGCCGGAAACGGCCGGCAAGGATCAAAAGAGACAAACTTTTGATCTGCTGATGAAAAAGGTTCCGGCAAACCCTTCTATTTCTGCAAGCATGCAAGTGGCTGGCGTGCGCAGGCTCAATCATCCGATTACGCAGGTGCCTGGCGCAGAAATCGCCATCGCCATTGAACTGCCTGCCTCTAATGAGCTTTCCTGGTTCAGCGTTTATTTGTCCCATCAGGACGGCAGGCCGCTGCAACCCAAAAGCGAAGCCAACCGCGACCCCAAAACCGGACAGTTTGTAGTACGCAACTTCCTGATTGGCACCGGCAGCAAACGCTCTTTTACGGCGGAGGCTCCTTACCGCATATTTCTGCCGTACGCAGCGGCTGACGGGCTGCAGGCGGGGCAATCCTATCAGTGCCGTATCGTATACCATGGCAGCGACCTGGATGCCGCGCTGGGCATAAAAAAGGGGACGCTTAACCTGTGAAGCAGGAGCAAGCAGCCCGGGTCATCTACCTCATGGGCGTTTCCGGTTCGGGCAAAACTACAGTAGGCCGCGCGCTTTCCGCCGCTACGGGCATCGCTTTTGCTGATGG
>CAJXXJ010000688.1 GCA_913062745.1 uncultured Phaeodactylibacter sp. | reverse complement strand
TTGCACCCTGCTCATCAGCGCTGCTGCTGTATATGATGTGGCCGCACAGCCATTTTGGTCGGAAGACTTTGCAGAAGGGCTCCCTCCCGGATGGTCAAATACCGATGAAAGCGGCAACGGGGTGCTCTGGCAATACTGCTCCTCCCCTTCTGCCTGCCTGCCGGTCGGGCCCTTACAGGCTACCCAAAGCCAGTCCGCTGACAACGGCTTCCTGATGCTCGACTCGGATGCCGCCGGCAACCTGCCTTCCGTCCACCGCAGCCGCCTTCGTACGCAAAGCATCGACTGCAGCAGCCGCAGTCAGGTGTTTTTGCAGTTTCAGACTGCGATCGCCACCGATAACGAGCCGGCTGCACAAGCTGCTGTGGTACGGGTATACAGCGGAGAGGGGGTGTTCGAATACCAGCCTTTCCCCGCGCTAACCCGTACACAGCAACAGTATGCACCGCTCCCCTACCTTTCCGACGGCCCCTATTACGCTACCTTCGACATCAGTGAAGCGGCTGCCGGGCAGGCGGATGTCATTATCGAGTGGGAATGGGAGGCAGAGCTGGAGTTCGCCTGGGCAATTGATGATGTACAGCTGTCAGAAAACCACCCCGCCCGCCCCGATGGTGCCCGTTTCTTCGAGACCTTCGCCTACGGGGCGAATGGCTGGACCTCCAACCCGCTGCCGTTCTCTGACCCCGACGCCAACTGGGTATGGGAGCCGGGCGGCAACGTAAACGCCTCTTTAGCCATCAAAACCAACCCGGTCTTTGAGCCCTATGCTTATCTGCCATCGGTGTCTACCGCAGATGGCGCCATGGTATTTAATGCTGATTTCTATTCCACGATGGGTACAGACCCTCCGGACGGGCCGATTAATTTTTACCGCTGCGAACTGATCTCACCCGAACTGGACCTCAGCGATACGGACGAGCCTCTGGCTGTAGAGCTTTCTTACCTGACCTGGCTGGCCAATACGGCACCGGATGCACCGCAAACACCGAACGGCGTGCGCTTTTTGCTCTCCTGCTCTTACAGCATGGACGGCGGGCAAAACTGGAGCCCCCCTATTCCGGTCAACCCCTTCCTGACCCGGGTGACCGGCGCGAACTCCGACCGCCTGCCTCCCCACTTCGGCCGGGAGTACCTCCCCTTGCCGGGCGCTGTCGGCACTGAAAATTTCCAGATCAAATTCACCTGGGCGGGCGATTTCTATTTTTGGGCCATTGATGATGTAGCCATCATTGAGCGGCCTGACAAGGACTTGCGGACCAACCGCAATTTCTTTGCCCGGATGGCTAATGCAGTGACTCCGATGAGCCAGTTGCTGCCTTTTCCTCCGCTGGCAGACGTGGAAAATATTGGCAGCAGCGATATCACCGGCGGCACGCAGCGCTTTACCGTGAAACGCAACAGCACACAGGCGGCCGTGTATATTGACAGCCTTCAGATCGGAGCGTTGCCGGTTGAGGCGCTATTCGAAAATACTATCTTCGACGAGTGGATGCTGCCCGGCGTACTCGATCAGGCCGGCCGCTACACCGGCACCTATTCCGTTGATTTTGACAGTGAAGATGCCCGGCCTCAGGACAATGCGCTTTCCTTCGGGTTTGAGGTCTCCGACACTTTGCTGGCTAAAGAGTTTGGGTTTACGCGTGACATCACCCCGCTTACGCAATTCCCGTCCTACGCTTACGGCAACTGCTTTTACCTGCCCAACGGTGATGGCTATTACGCCCGCTATATCACTTTCGGCATCGGCAACCCGGAACAGCTGGCGGATGAAGGGCGCTTTGTCATCGTATGGCTGTACCGCTGGGAAGGTGATCAAAATGGCAATATGATAGCTGACAATGAAGAGCTGGTAGATGTAGCGAGCAATCTTTACGAATTTGACAGTACGGATACGCAGGGGCTCATTACTGTCCCCATATCCGACGAAGGCATTGGGGTGCCGCTGGAAGACGACACCTACTATATTGCGGCCGTTCGCTACAACTATCAGGACGGCCCGCGCATGTTCATGCTGGTCAGCGATACGATGGACTACCTGGGCAGCAACTTTGCATACCAGGCGGCCGGGCTGCCCAGTCAATACGGCGGTGTGCTCGATATTAACAGCTCTACGGATTTTATTCTGGGTGGTTTCGGGTTCAATATTGTACCGGTGGTGCGTTTGTCCATTAGTGATTCTCCGGTACTGAGCACCCGGGACTTATTGCCGGAAGGCAGCCTCAGCGTTTTCCCTCAGCCTGCCAAGGAGCACGCTACGGTGGAAGTGAGCGGCCTAACGGGCATTTCAGAGGCAGAGCTACGGCTGTTTTCTCCGGAAGGGAAGCTGCTGCAGCGGCATACAGCCCGCCCGCCTTTCCCGGCTGCCTTACAGTTGCCGCTACAGGGGCTGCCACCGGGGGCATACTTTTTGCAGTTACGCACTGACCATGGGGTACGGACTAGAAAACTCCTGATACAGCGATAAAAAAAGCCCCGGATGACGCTGTATCCGGGGCTTTTTGTGCTTACTGCCTGGTATGCTCTAGCATCCCATGCCGGCCAGTTCTTCTTCCAGGTTTTTCACCTTAGCCTGCCCGTCTGCCAATTTCATGCGCTCGCGCTCCACGACTTGTTCCGGAGCGTTATTGACGAAGCCCTGATTATTGAGCTTCTTCTCTACGCTTTTCACGAAGCCGCGAGCGTACTCCAGCTCCTCTTTGAGGCGCTTGCATTCTGCTTCGGTATCAATTTCCTGGTTCAGCTCCAGGAAGAACTTAGACTGGCCGGAAAGGAAGGATACGCTGTTCGGCACTTCTTCGGTGCTGAGGTCGAGGCTTTGCAGGTTTGCCATCTTCACAATCATGGCAGAGAGCCCATCAAGGGCCAGCAGCGAACGGCTACTCT
>CAJXXJ010000687.1 GCA_913062745.1 uncultured Phaeodactylibacter sp. | reverse complement strand
ACTCAGCGTCAAGCGCAACTGGGTGTTTGTGGTCGGCGGCGTTATCGTATGGTACTATATGTTCAAAGCGGGTATCCACCCCACGATTGCCGGCGTGCTGGTGGCCTTCACCGTGCCGGCAAGCAACAAGATACACCCGCGGCGCTTCGCCCGCCGCATAGAAATGTTTTTGGAAGAATTCCGGGTAGAGGAAGCCGCCGAGGGTGGCCCTTTTTTGCCGGCGGAGGAAATGGAGTCGATCGGCGAACTGCGGCGGGTCGTCCGCAAGGCACAGCCTCCGCTGCAGCGGCTGGTGTATCAGTTGGATAATTTCGTTGCCTTCTTCGTCATCCCGCTCTTTGCGCTGGCGAATGCCGGGGTGGTCATTCAGGGCGGATCGGGCCTGCTGGGGCAACCGCTGCTGCTCAATGTAGCGGTAGCGCTGGTATTCGGCAAAGTCGTGGGCATTGTGCTGTTCTCCTGGCTGGGCGTCCGCGCCAACCTGGCGGACCTCCCGCAGCCGGCGCGCTGGGTGCATATGGTCGGGCTCGGGCTGCTGGGTGGTATTGGTTTTACGATGGCGTTATTCATTTCCAACCTGGCTATAACAGACTCCGGGCTGCTGGCACAGGCCAAACTGGGCATTTTGCTGGGTTCGCTGGTTGCCGGTCTGAGCGGCTACTTCCTGCTGCGCCGCACGCTGCCGGAAGAGGGGCTGCAGTCAGAAGACCCCGTGGAGGGCAAACCGCACGAAGAGACGAAAAAGCAGCTGCTGTAAGGGCTTTTGCCGGCCTTTTTGTAGCTTAGCGCGGTCCAAAAATAAAACCATGCAAGCAGTACAAGACTATATTCAGCAACACAAAGAGCGCTATCTGGAAGAGCTGTTCGAGCTGTTGCGCATTCCTTCCGTGAGTGCTGACCCCAAGTATAAGGAGCACGTATTCAAAACCGCCGACTTCGTAGCCGAAAGCCTGAAAAAGGCTGGTGCCGATACCGTTGAGGTTTGCCCTACCGATGGCTATCCCATCGTATACGCGGAAAAAATAATTGACCCCGCCAAGCCCACGGTGCTGGTATACGGCCACTACGATGTGCAGCCGCCGGACCCGATGGAGTTATGGGATTCACCCCCCTTCGAGCCGGTCGTCAAAGAAACCGCTACGCATCCGGACGGCGCTGTTTTCGCCCGGGGGGCTTGTGACGACAAAGGGCAGCTCTATATGCATGTCAAAGCTTTTGAGGCTATGGTACAGAACGGAAGCCTGCCCTGCAACGTCAAGTTTATGATAGAAGGAGAGGAAGAAGTGGGCTCCGCCAACCTCGGCACGTTCTGCCGGGAAAACCAGGAAAAGCTCGCCTGTGATACCATCCTGATTTCAGATACCTCCATCATCGCCAACGAGACACCTTCCATCACGGTAGGCCTGCGTGGCCTGAGCTACCTGGAGGTGGAAGTGACCGGGCCGAACCGCGACCTGCATTCCGGCGTGTACGGCGGCGGCGTAGCCAACCCGATCAACGTCCTCTGCGATATGATCAGCTCGCTGATGGATGAAAACAAGCACATCACCATCCCCGGCTTCTACGACGATGTGGTGGAGCTGGGCGAAGAGGAGCGCAAGAAGCTCAATGAAGCGCCCTTCGACCTCAATGTTTACAAAAAAGACCTGGATATCGCTGATGTGCAGGGCGAAGCCGGATACACCACGCTGGAGCGGGTTTCTATCCGCCCGACCCTTGACGTCAACGGTATCTGGGGCGGCTATATCGGAGAGGGCGCTAAAACGGTGCTGCCTTCCAAAGCTGCCGCTAAAATTTCCATGCGCCTGGTCCCCAATCAGCAATCAGAAAAAATCACGCAATTGTTTCAGGAGCACTTTGAACGCATCGCTCCGGCTTCCGTCAAGGTAAAGGTAAAGCCGCACCACGGCGGAGAGCCCGCCATGACGCCTACGAATACGCCGGAGTACCTGGCTGCTTCCAAAGCCATGGAAGAAACCTTCGGGCAAATCCCGATCCCTACCCGGGAGGGCGGCAGTATCCCGATTGTAGCCCTTTTCGAAGACGTGCTGAACGCCAAAAGCGTACTCATGGGCTTCGGGCTCAACAGCGACGCCATCCACTCCCCGAATGAGCACTATGGCTTGTTCAACTATTATAAAGGGATTGAGACGATTCCCTACTTCTACCAGCACTACGCTGCACTGAAGGAAGGATAGGATAAGGTTCAGTAGAAGCGAAAACGCACTGATTTTTTTCTGAAAGCGGGAGAACAGGGCGTTTTCTACCGGCCTTTCTAATATGAAAAAAACAGGCAGTAGCGGGTGATATCTTGCTACTGCCTGTTTTATTTTAGGCACCCACCGCCTGAGGCGCTGCCATTTCCACAAAGTACATCTCCACCTCGCCTACGCCCTTGGCCGGCACCTTGCCGCGCGGCGTACAGCGGAACTGCCCGTTGATACGCTCGTAAGTAGCCTGAGAAATATTCACCCGGCCAATCTCCCCCTTGCTTTCCAGGCGGGAAGCCAGGTTGACGGTGTCGCCCCAGATATCGTAGGCAAATTTGCGCGCACCTACTACTCCGGCAACAACAGGGCCGGTATGCAGCCCGATACGAGCCCCTTCGAAGGGGAGGCCATCCGTCTCATTCAGCCAGGCCTGCATCTCAAGGGCAGCCCTTACAGCCCGTTCCGCCTGATCTTCTGTCGGTTCCGGCAAGCCGGCTGCGCACATATAAGCATCGCCTATGGTTTTGATTTTTTCCAGCCCGTGCCGCTCCGCAATCTCATCAAAAGCCCGGAAGCAGCGGTCAAGCGCCTCCACCAGCTGCTGCGGCGAGAGGTTTTTGGAAATACGGCTAAAGTCTTTAAAATCGGAAAACAGCACCGTGACCTCATCGTAGTGGCGGG
>CAJXXJ010000686.1 GCA_913062745.1 uncultured Phaeodactylibacter sp. | reverse complement strand
GCCATCGCGGCCCACCACTACTTTAGGCGCTGCGCCCTGCTGCAGCAGCCAGTAGCCGAAGCCGGCGGTGCATTCTACAATATCCTGAGGTGTAAGGTTGTCGCCCGCCTTCCCCCCGATGGTTCCGCGGATGCCGGAGATAGATTTAATAAGCGTCAAGGTCGTACTGATTTTATAGGTTATGGCCAAAAATAAAAAAATTAGTGCCCCTACCCTAGCGCGGGCACCAAAGCTGCTTTTGCATTAATGCCGCCTTTCTTTGCATTTTTATGGCAAATACACTATTTTAACAGGCAGAATTTGCAATACCCAACCATCAAAACCTATAAATCATGGCAAGATCAAGAAAACAACAAAGAATCGCCGCCCGCGATGAAAAAGAGGGCAAGAAGATCATGAGCATCATTATCGGTTCCACCCTTGTGCTGCTCCTGCTGATGTATTTGGTATTCCAAAGCTCCTAAAGACAGCCCCTATTCCGGTTGCAGCCGTCTGTATATAACCGGCTGCAGCCGGTTATTCCACCCTTCAAAGCGGGCCGTATCCTGCACCTCCAGCCCCGTTTTTTCCAGTGCATCTTCCGGCAGCAGGCACAGCGTTTGCGGCCTTGCCTGCCGGCTCGCTACCAATTGCCCGATGCTGTCGACGAGCACCGTTTCCGTAAACTGTACTTTGCAGTAGGCTGCTAAATTAGGAAAGGCAGTGCCTTCAGCAGGTAACACCAGGCATTCCGTGTCTGCGTCCACCCCTTTCAGCTCCCGGCTTTCTGCCGGCAGGCGTTCGGCCCAATTGCGCTTGCTCTCCAGCAGCGGGTTGAGCTGCAGCCAGAACAAGGTAGTCAGCAGCAGCCCACTGAACACGATGCCCGTGCGGGCGTACAGTTCCCGTTTGCCCAACAAGCCTACCACGCCTACAAAGCTGAGCATCCAGTATACGCCGCCCGCAGCCAGTGCAGCCCGGTAGCCCAGCCCGCGAAATTCTACGAAAATATACATCATGAAGAGAATGAGCCCACAGGCTGCTGCTACCAGTTGCAGGACTGTACCGGTGATTACGATATTCCGGTACGGGTAGTTCTCTGCGAAGTAGCTCTTTAGCTGCTTGCCGGCAATCATTGCCAGCACCAGCTGCAGCGCCAAAGCGTGTCCCAATAGCGCAAAGAGCGCCGCACCGGACAAAATCAACGCAAGCTCTTCGCCCTGCCGGCTGCGCTTGTAGCTTTCGTAGATGCCGGCCATAACCAGCCCGAGAAAGGGCAGAACGCCTGCTGCATTGACCAGCAAAAAGGTAAGCGTATCCCAGCCGATGAGGAAGCTGTACTGCGGCAGGTCGAGCCACTGCAGCAGATACAGCCCCAGGGCAGCTACCAGGCCGGACACCCAGGGGTTGAGGCGGGCCAGTTGTTTTCCATCCGGGTGCAGGCGGTAGAGGTAAGCAGCGGTGCCAAGGAGGAAAATCAGGCTCTGCAGCGGCTGCACCCAAATAGCCAGGGGAAAAACCAAGTAGAAGGCTAGCTGCCAGGCCCGTTTAGGCTGTTTGAGATACCGGAGCAGAAGCGCCAGGGATATGCCCTGCAGGGACAAAGCCCAGATATCGCCGGCACCTACCTTAGCCAGGTTGGTGATCAGCAAGGAAGCGGCAGCCAGGAGCAAAGTGTTAGCCATGTGCTGCCTGCCCAGCAGCGGGCGCAACAGCACATAAAACAACAGTAGCGACAGCGAGAGTACCAGCACGCCGGGCAGGCGCAGCAGGAAGAGGTTGATGGCACCCGGCCTTCCCACCGAAGCCAGCAGCTGTTCATGCAGTGTGGGGCCGGCTTCAGCGTGCAGCGCCTGCCAGGCCAACAGCGACTCCGGCCCGCTCCATAGAGTGGTATAATCATTGCTCACCAGCAAGTTAAACAGCAGCAGCGCGGTGGCTACCCAAAAGAAAGCAGTTGGCTTTTTGCCCATAGCGGAATTTCGGTATTTTGTTTCGGGGCCACAAGATAAACACTTTGATACAGAACCGCTGTTTTGTCAAATCCGGTTGTATTAGCTTTCTTTGCGTGGCCACGATGGCATTCCAGCGTCCCAATATCAGACTATGGCAATAACGACCGCCCTTTTTGAAACGCAGTATTTCCCACCCGTGCAATATTTCAGCCTGCTGATACAAGCTGATGAGGTGATGATTGAGGCGAAGGAGCACTACCAAAAACGCAGCTACCGCAACCGCTGCCACCTTGCCGGGCCTAATGGGCCTATCCGGCTATCGGTGCCGCTGCTGCGCGGCAAAAACGAGCAGATGCCTATCAGCGAAGTACAGGTAGCCTACCGCAGGCCCTGGTACGGCGAGCACTGGCACAGCATCCGCACGGCTTACGGCAAAGCGCCCTTTTTTGAGTTTTACGCAGAAGAACTGCGCCCCTTGCTGTACGCCCGCCCGGCCCGCTTGTTTGACCTGAACACTGAATTGCTGCGCAAGCTAATGGAGCTGCTGCAGATCGACCGGCCGCTGCACTTCACCGAAAATTATTCCGCTGCCGGCGAAAGCGGCGTCATTGACTGCCGGGAAGCAGCCCACCCCAAACATCCCGCCCGGGCATTCAGGGCGGCGGCTTACCCACAAGTATTTGAGGACCGACACGGATTTTTGCCTAATTTGAGTATTTTGGACCTGCTGTTTTGCACCGGCCCGCAGGCTGCGCTGCTCCTACAGCAATTTGCTGAACAAAACCCTTTGGTGTGACCAAACTGATCAACCAACACCTGCAAGCCTACCGGGCACGGGTGGACGAAATCGTAAAAGACCTGCACGAGCTGGCCATCCGTATCGACAGTGAAGAGCTGGCGCATACCGTCAGCGAGCTGCGCAACCGGATCCACGAGCCATTTATGTTCGTGATCGTCGG
>CAJXXJ010000685.1 GCA_913062745.1 uncultured Phaeodactylibacter sp. | reverse complement strand
ATGGGAGCGGCGGCTTATTCTCCTTGCTACCTTGCTTTTGGTCTTGTTTATCCACCTGCTATCCGTGCGCTCTGGCCTGCTGTGCCTGTACGTAGCGCTGGGCGTGCTTATCCTGCAGTACGTAGTGGTGAGCCGGCGGTACTTGCTCGGCGGGCTGTCGCTGCTGCTGTTGCTCAGCCTGCCGCTGCTGGCTTATCAGCTGGTGCCCAGCTTTAAGGCTAAGGTGGATTATATGAGGTGGAGCATGGAGCGCTTCGCAGAAGGCAAAGGCGATGTGTACGCCGACCCCGGCCGCGTCGTGTCCTGGCAGGTAGGCTGGCAGATACACCGGGAGTATCCGGTATTCGGAATCGGCTACGGCAATATCCGGGCGGAAGTGGAGCGCCGGTTCGCCAGAGACTACCCCGGCCGGCCGAAGGCATTACTGCCGCATAATCAGTTTCTCTTTGTGCTCGCAGCTGCCGGCTGGGTGGGCCTGCTGGTGTTCGTTTTTACTTTTTTCTACCCCTTGCTGTACGATCACAACTACCGGAACCCCCTGATGCTGGGCTTCTACAGTATGGCTTTTACGGCATTTGTGATTGAACACACGATTGAGAATGCGATGGGGGTAGGCTTTTATGTGTTTTTTCTGCTCTTGCTACTGACCCACCTCAACCGTCGGTTGCCTGCCGAATAGTTCGTTTGCTAACGAATGTTCGTTAATGAAATTTCAATAAAACGGCTTTGGGCTTGTCTGTATAGCGTCAAATGTGAATTGGCCTTATCGATTTTGAATAAAATACACCTTTCGGCAAAATAATTCGCAATTCAGCTTGTTGGTTCTGGATATTCTCCCTAGGTTTGTGCCATAACCAATTACAGTTATGCAGTACGCATTCAGCAATTCCTATTTTTTCTTTTTTAGCTATTTCTTTTACGGACAACCGTAAGGGCGGCTGAATTTTTGCTGGATGACAACATAAAATTTAGAAGCCCTGCCAACGCGGGGCTTTTTTATTTCAACGTATTACGATGTATTGCCCTAACCACAACTATTACTATTTCTGGTTTTTCTTTTTTGGCTACAAGCCAAAAGGGGCTGCGGTATAGGCGTGCACAAGTAGAAGCGCAATACAGAAGCCCCGCACTATCCGGGGCTTTTTTTATATACCGACGACGAAGTGGTTTCCCCGATAGGAATCTCCCGATAGCCATCCCCGATAGGAATCGGGGCCAAACATGACTTCGTGTCGGCATATACTCGTGCGTCGGGTTTGTGCATTACGCCCAAACCTCTCCGTTCCGAGTATACCCGGCAGTAAGCTCAAAACGGACTACAAAATTATAATCCATGCAACCGACAACAACGACTTCTGCTACTGATGATTCGCAACCTTCCTCGCCCCTGCGGGTAGGGATACAGGGCGTCGCCGGCGCCTTTCACGATATCGCTGCCCGCTACTGCTTTCAGGGGCGCCCACTGGAAATCATCCCGGCCCACACCTTTGAAGAGCTGGTGCAGATGGTGGAAGGCCAGGAAAAAGCGGACGTGGGCCTGATGGCCATCGAGAACACCCTGGCCGGCAGCCTGATGCACAACTACACGCTGCTGCACCGCTCTGAGCTTTCCATTACCGGGGAGGTATTCCTGCGTATCAAGCAGAATCTGATGGCCCTGCCCGGGGTGCAGATAGAACAGTTGAAAGAGGTCCATTCTCATCCTATCGCAATTGCGCAGTGCCGGGAGTTTTTTGCGCAGTATCCGGACATCCGGCTCGTGGAAACAGAAGACACTGCCCTGAGCGCGCTCCGCATCCAAGAGCAGGGGCTGCAGGAGGTCGGAGCGATTGCGAGCACGCTGGCCGCTGATATCTACGGCATGAATATTCTGGCCGCCGGCATCGAAACGAATAAGAAGAACCACACCCGCTTCCTGGTCCTGGAGGAAGGAGAAGTCGCGGTGGAAGCGGAACTCGAAAAAGTATCTCTCTGCTTTGCCACCGACCACGAGGTAGGCAGCCTATACAAAGTGCTGGCGGTGCTGGCAGCTTATAACGTCAATCTGACCAAAATACAGTCCACTCCCATCATCGGCCATCCCTGGGAATACCAGTTCTACGTGGATTTTGTCACCGAAGGTAAAGTCGGCCATCAGCAGGCGATTGAAGCCATCCGTCCGCTTACGCGAAACCTGCGGGTGCTGGGGGTGTACGCCTGCGGGGAACACTACGATTATTGAGGCCGAATACAGCCCGCGAATAAGTCCATACCACGAAATAATTATAAGCAAAGCAACATGACCACTACTGTAGCCAACCAAAGCATGATCATCGCCCCTTCGAGCCGCCTGGGAGAGGTAAAGGAATATTACTTCTCCACTAAGCTGCAGGAAATTGCGCAGATGCGTGCAGCCGGCAAGCCGGTACTCAACCTCGGCATCGGCAGCCCGGACCTGCCGCCTGCACCGGAGGTGGTGGAAGCGCTCACCAAAGCTGTGGAGCACAACGATGTGCACGGCTACCAAAGCTACCGGGGCATACCGGAACTGCGGCAGGCCTTTGCAGACTGGTACGCGCGCTACTTCCGGGCTGAGCTGGACCCGGAGTCGGAAATTCTTCCGCTCATGGGCAGTAAAGAGGGCCTGATGCATATTGCGATGGCTTTTCTGCAGGAGGGAGACGAGGTGCTGGTGCCCAATCCCGGCTACCCGGCCTACCGGGCGGTTTCCAATCTGGCGGGAGCTACCGTGCGCGAGTACAAACTGCAGCCCGAACGGAACTGGCTGCCGGACCTGCAAGCTTTGGAAGAAACAGGCCTGAGCCGGGTCAAAATCCTCTGGCTCAACTACCCGAATATGCCTACTGGCCGCCGGGCAGACCGCCGCTTTATGGAAGAGGGGCTGGCATTTGCCCGC
>CAJXXJ010000684.1 GCA_913062745.1 uncultured Phaeodactylibacter sp. | reverse complement strand
CGCTGGACAGCGAGCCTACCCGCACTACGGAAATGCAGCGGGCAGAACAGGGCACCTGGACCGCCTCTTTTGAAGAAGATCTGAAAGGGACCTACTATGCCTACCAGACCAAAGTGGAGGGCAACTGGGGCGATGCCGTTCCGGGGCCCTACACCAAAGCTGTAGGCACCAACGGCATGCGCGGGCAGGTAATCGACCTGAGCGAAACCAACCCGGAAGGCTGGGGTGCTGATCAGCGCCCGCCCTTCGAGCGCCCTACCGACGCGATCATCTACGAATTGCACGTGCGCGACGTCTCCCAACACCCGGAATCCGGCATTCAGCACAAAGGGAAATTCCTCGGGCTGGCAGAAGCCGGCACTACCGGGCCCGAGGGGGTGAGCACAGGACTGGACCATATCGCCGAGCTGGGCGTTACCCATGTGCATATTCTGCCGGCTTTTGATTTTCGCTCTATCGATGAGCGCAAACCGGAGGCAGAGCGCCGCTATAACTGGGGCTACGACCCGCAAAACTATAATGTGCCGGAAGGCTCCTACGCCACCGACCCGGCAGACGCCGCCGTGCGTATCCGGGAGTTTAAACAGATGGTGAAAGCCATGCATGACAAAGGGCTGCGTGTGGTGCTCGACGTTGTGTACAACCATACCGGATGGACGAAAGAATCACTCTTTAACCAACTGGTGCCGGGCTACTACTACCGGCAAAATGAAGACGGCAGCTTCTCCGATGCATCTGCCTGCGGAAATGAGACGGCTTCTGACCGCGCGATGGTCCGCAAGTACATCGTTGAATCTGTAAAATACTGGGTACAGGAATACCACCTTGATGGCTTCCGCTTCGACCTGATGGGCATCCACGATATTGAAACCATGAATGCCGTAAGCGAAGCCCTGAAGGCTATCGACCCCAGCATCATCGTATACGGCGAGGGCTGGACCGCTGGTGACAGCCCCCTGCCCGTCGATCAGCGGGCACTGAAAGCACACATTCAGCGGATGCCGGGCGTGGCTGCCTTCAGCGATGATATCCGCGATGGTATCAAGGGCAGTGTGTTCGTGCACGAAGAGCGTGCTTTTGTAAGCGGAGAACCGGGCCGGGAGGAGGACATCAAGTTCGGCATCGTCGCTTCCACCGAGCACCCGCAGGTCGCCTACGACTCGGTGGCTTACTCAGAGGGCCCCTGGGCCAGCCACCCGACGCAGACCGTTACGTACGTATCCTGCCACGACAACCACACCCTCTGGGACCGGCTGGCGATTTCCATGGAGGGAGAGCCGGAAGAGGAGCGCATCAAAATGCATAAGCTTGCGCTGACCACCGTGTTGACTTCACAGGGCATTAGCTTCCTGCACGCGGGCAGCGAATTTTTGCGTACCAAAGAGGGCGTCGAAAATTCCTATGAGTCCCCGGACAGCATCAACCAAATCGACTGGAGCCGAAAAGTGGCTTACCGGGAAGTGCACGATTACGTGCAGGGGCTCATCCGTTTGCGCAAAGCGCACCCCGCCTTCCGTATGACCACCCGGGAAGAAGTGGTGGAGCACCTGCAGTTCCTCGAAACGGAGCAGTCGAACCTGATTGCCTACACCATCAGCGGAGGGGCTAACGGAGATGAATGGGAAAACATCCTGGTCGTCCTCAACGGCAATGCCGACGCGCAGCCGGTGGCTATCCCCGATGGCAGCTGGACGATAGCCGTAGACGGCCAACAGGTCGATGAAGCCGGCCTGGGGACCGCAAGCGGCGGACAGCTGCAGGTGCCCGGCCGCAGCGCAATGGTTTTATTTCGGTAGTTCATAGTCTTTGGCGGATGGCCCGGGCTTCCTTACAAAGCCCCGGCCATCCGCTGTACCAATCACTCCAACCGGCAACCCTATGCTCGACATACAAAAACGACTCACCAACTCCTTTTACGTTATCCTGAGCCTGCCCGCCACCGCTATGGGCTTTGCGCTCTCCGTACAGATTTCTGCGCTCAGCTGGATACTCAGCACGCAGTACCACCTGGAAATTGAGGACATCGGCCTGGTCTGGGCCGCTGGCCCGATTGCCGGTATCATCGGGCAGGTCATCATCGGGGTGATCAGCGATAATGTATGGTTCATGAATGGGCGGCGGCGCCCCTTCATCCTGATCGGCGGAGTACTTGCAGCCCTGATGCTGCTGGCCTTGCCCAATATTGGTGTCATCTCGGGTGCGCTCGGTATGGAGTCCATCCTAGGTATTGCCATCATCATTGCCCTGACGCTTGATTTAGCGATCAATGTGAGCTTCAACCCGACCCGCTCGGTCATTGCCGACGTGACGCCGGAAGGCAAGCAGCGTACCAAAGGCTACACCTGGATGCAGACGATTTCCGGCACCTTCGGCGTGCTGGCGTACGCGGTGGGCGCGGTGTGGGACAATTACATACTGATTTATTCGGGTGCTATACTGGTCCTGCTCCTGTCGGTCATCCCTCCCTTTTTCATTGAGGAGCCGCGCGAGCTGAAGCAGGCCGGCGAGGAAGAAGCCGGCGCAGACAAACCGGGCTTTTCCCTGCTGGAAACCCTACAGGCCATCCGCCCGCTCTGGGGCTTCTTGCTATACGCTGTTTACGGCATTGGCATGCAACTGCTGGGGCTGGAGATGGAGCTTGGTTTCGTGGAGGGCGCCTGTCTGGGCATTACGCTCGGCCTTATCATCATGGCGCTGATGAAGAGCGAAACGGGCAAGCCCAAAGCAGAAGCAGGGCGCATTGGATTCCAAAAGGTCCTTGCAGCCCACTCCTTTACCTGGGTGGGCGTTCAGACGATGTTCGTCTACATGTTTTCTTACGTGCAGTACAATATGCCGGAGCTGAGCGATGTGAATATGGGCCGGGTGGTCTCCGTTAGCTTTCTGATCCTCAATGCCGTGGC
>CAJXXJ010000683.1 GCA_913062745.1 uncultured Phaeodactylibacter sp. | reverse complement strand
TAGCCCCAGGCGAGCCCCCGGAGCGCCCGGGCGGCCGCTTCCACCGATTGGTCCTGCGGCCCGCCCTGATCGATGCTTACCTCCTCAGAGAGTGCCAGCAGCACCTGATTGGCAGAGGAGGCAGCAGACAGGCAGCCGTACCAGGGAGTCTCGGCGATGGCGCGGTAAGGCACCGGCTCGCTGCTTTGGTTTTGGAATGCAGCGCGGGGCTCCTGCCCCAAACGGTAGGCCCCAAAATCATCCCAGGGTAGGCCGTAGGCGTCTCCAATGACGCCCAGTGTAATAGCAGGCGTAGGGCCATGCAGTGCCTGCCACCAGCTTAGATAGCCGGCTTGCAGTTCTTCCTGTAAATCGCTGCCGTTGCTGATCACTTGCTGCCGGTCGGGCGTCAGCTGATCGCCCAGCCTGAGATCTTCGCAGGCTAATAGTGGCAGCAGGGCGAGTAATAGGAGTCGGGATACCTGTTTCATAGCTATAGTGTGATTTGTAAACTAACGGAAAAGGTGCGGCGCAGCGGATAGTTGAAATAGTCCACCGCAAACAGCGCCGGGTTGCCGCCCGGGCTATTGGGGTCACCACCTGCTTCGGCAGATAGCTGACGGGTATTCAGCCCGGAAGTCATTGCCGGGTGATAGCCGCTGTAGCCGGTCCTGGTAAATAGGTTTCGGCCAATAAGGCTCAGCCGTATTTCCTGCATCAGCCCGTCTATCAAAGGTAGCTGATCCGGCTGCAGCCGAAGGCTGATGGCGGCCTCGCGCAGCATGAAGTAAGAGCCGTCTTCCACAAAGTGGGCGTTGGGCTGCATGCCGTTGCTTAGCCCCTGAGGCCCAAAGAACCCGGCGGCAATATCGCTGCTCTCGCTCAGGTCGGCATGGCGCCCGGCCTGGTAGAGTTGCTGACGGGTGAAGTTGTATACATCGCCGCCTTTACGCCAGTCAAAGAGGGCAAACAGCTCAAAGCCGCCCACCGCAAAGGTGTGGGAGAAGCCGACCTGGAAGTCCGGGTTGATATCACCGATAATCTGCTGCAAAGGGTTGCCGTTCTCATCCCGCAGCAGCACGGGCCGCTCTTCCGGGGTCCCCAGCTGATCAGCCCGCACGATGTACCCCAGGCTGTTGGTGGTGTATTCCAGCAGGTTGATATCGGGCTGTTCGGCCAGCTGTTCCACCGTTCTGGCAAAGACATTTCCGGCCATTAGCCCCAGCGCCTGTCCTTCCTCGATGAGGAACAGGCTGGTATTCGGCAGGCCGGGCCCGGTGGTATAGGCCGGCAAGTCGAGTGCGGCTACCCGCTGCTCAATACGCTGCCCGTTGGCGCCGATGTTCCATCGGATGCGGGAGCCCGGGATGCGGAAAAGCTTTTTAAGGTTGATATCCAGTGCAGCTTCGTATACATCAGCCTCAACGGTGCCTGCATTGCGCCACTGCGCCTCAAACCCGGTTCCGCCGGAGAGCGGAGCGCGCAAAATCTGGTTGCTGCTGCTGGTCTGCGCATAAGTGCCGGAGAGGGTGAAGCACCGCAGGAAAGTAGCAGTCAGCCCAATTTCGTTGCTCTCCACATAGGCTGGTTCGAGCTGTGGATTGGCGATCGTCTGACGGGTGAGGGTGCCGTTGAGCAGGCGGTAGGTCTCGAAGCGCTGCTCAAAAGCCGGGCGTATCCCCGAGCGGCTAAAGGCAGCCTGCAGCTTCAGCTCCTGGAAGAAGCGCAGGTTGACGTCTTCGCTCAGCCGGTAAGCCGCTGCCACCCGGTAGAAAGCCGGCCAGTCGACGGACTCTCCGAAAAGGGTGGATTGCTCGGCCCGGAAAGCCCCGCTGAACAGGTACTTCTGTTTGTAATCAGCATCAGCCAGCAGAAAACCGCTGTAGGTCGTCATCTCAGTGCGCCGCGAAGAGGTACGGATATTCTCCTGCAAATTGTCAAAAGAGCGGACTTCCCGCACGGCCAGGCTTTCTCCGGCGATGAGCTCGTAGCGGCGGGCGCGGTACTCGTACAGCAGCCCGGCTCGGGTATTTAGGCGGAAGCCTAAAAATTGCTTGTGCAGCCGCAGGCTGGCTTCCGAAGTGAAGTAGCTGGACTGGTAGCGCTGCTGTTGCAGGCCCCCGCCGTTGCTGCGCGGCCCAGCAGTGAGCGAAGGGCCGAAGCCGGCAGGCAGAGTGGTGCTCAGGTAGCCTTTATTGACGAAGACTTCTTCCTCTTCAGATGCCCGGTCGAGGGTAGCGTTGTAGTCAAAGTCGAGCCATTTGGCTATCGCCCATTTACCTCCAAAAGTGCCCAGCAAACGGTTGCGGCGGCGCATCCGGTTGATTTGCTCCTGCAGGTAAAGGGGGTTGGAAATCTGGTTACCAGTATTGTCGATATCCCAGTCAAACTCAGAGCCATCTTCTTCATTCTGTGCCTGAAGGTCGAAAATGGGGGTAAGCAATAATGTATTGGCCAGGGGGTTGGCAGCCCGGGCGCTTTGCGCAGGCAGGAACTCCTGTTCGCTCGAGGTGTACATGGCTTTTCCGAACACCTTCAGCCGCGCACTGGCCTGATGCCCGAGGTTGGCCCGGAAGCTGTGGCGGGTGTAGCCCCGGTTATTTTGTAAAATACCGATGTCCCGCAGCCGCTGGGCGGAGGCCATAAAGTGAGTGCCGCCGCTCCGGCCGCTGAAGCGCAGCGAATTGGAGCGCAGGCCGCCGTCCCGGAATAGCAGGTCACTGCGGTAATCCTGTTCGTTGGGCAGGGGAGTCGTATAGGTGTCCGTAGCGTTACTGCCCCCCAGTACCGGCTGTGGGCCACTTGGGTTAATGACTTCGCGATTGAAGAAATTGCTGAGCGGCAGGCTGCCGTGCGGGCTGCTTTGCCCGTAGGCAGTAGAGTAGGTAATGCGGGTTTCGCCGTCCTTTAGCCCGGCGCCGTCTTTGGTCCAGATTTGTAA
>CAJXXJ010000682.1 GCA_913062745.1 uncultured Phaeodactylibacter sp. | reverse complement strand
GATCGTAGAGACCGTGTTCATGCAGGCCGGCGAGCTGGCCTCCCCGGGCATGCCGATTATAGAAATCCTGAACCCGAACAAGCTGAAAGCAGTAGCGGATGTACCAGAGAACTACCTGCGTTCTGTGCGGGAAGGCGAGCAGATCAAGCTGGAGTTTCCGGCACTCGATGAGGAGCAGGATACCCGCATCAGCCTGATCGGCCGTACTATAGACCCGGCTAACCGGACGTTCAAAGTGGAAGCAGGTATTTCCAGAACTTCTCCGCTAATTAAGCCGAACCTCCTCGCCGTCATGTACATCCGGGACAAAGCTATGGAAGATGTAGTGACTGTGCCGCTGGAGATGGTGCAGCAGGAAGTGGGCGGCAAAGATTACGTATACATCGTGGAAGAAGGGCAGGATGGCCCGGTCGCCAAAAAGGTTTACGTGAAGACCGGCGATTCCTACGACGGCAGCATCGTCATCACCGAAGGCCTGAGCGGAGGCGAAACGCTGGTTATGGAAGGCGCACGCGGGCTGGCCAACAACGAGCCTGTCAAAATCAAACAAGAAGGTTAAGGACCACCGAAAACACACCTTATATATGTCTGACGAAAAAAATAAAAAGCAGGGCAAGCGCGAATTCAGCCTCGCCTCGCTTGCGGTAGATAACGGCACGAGCGTTTTCATCATCACCCTGATGATCATGATCTTCGGCCTGCAATCCTACCAGCAGATGCCCAAGGAGCAGTTTCCGGAAGTGGACTGGCCAACGGTATACATCAATACACCCTATTTCGGCAACTCTGCTGCGGATATCGAGAACCTCGTGACCCGCCCGATTGAGAAAGAGCTGCAGTCGATCACCGGCATCAAGGATGTCAAGTCCACCTCTATTCAGGACTACTCGGTCATTACGGCTGAGTTTGAAGCAGATATGGATCTGGACGAAGCGGTGCGCAAGGTGAAAGACGCAGTAGACAAAGCGAAGGGCGAACTGCCTGCCGACCTTGATCAGGAGCCGACGGTAATGGATATCAACCTTTCGGAAATCCCCATTGTGACGGTTAACGTGTCCGGCGATTACACACAGGATGAGCTGCGCAACTACGCGGAATACCTGGAGGATGAAATCGAAGAGCTGGACGAAATCAGCAAAGTGGAGCTCAAAGGCACGCGCGAGCGGGAAGTGAAGGTAGACCTTGACCCGATCAAGATGAGCTCCATGCAGATCAGCTTCCGCGACATTGAGAATGCCATTTCCATGGAAAACGTAACGATGTCGGGCGGCGAGTTGGTCAACAATGAATTTCGCCGGGCTATCCGCGTGAAGGGGGAATTTGAGGATGTATCCGAGCTGGAAAATATGATTGTCAAAAGCGAAGGGCAGCGGCCCATCTACCTGCGCGAAATCGCCGAGGTAAGCTTCGGCTTTAAAGACCGCACGAGTATTGCCCGTTCGGACGGGCTGCCGGTCATTTCTCTTGATGTCATCAAGCGGCAGGGCGAAAACCTGCTCGATGCAGCGGACAAGATTAAGAACATCGTAGAGGAAGCCCGTGAGGAGTTGCCCGCAGAGCTCAAGATCAGCCTGTTCAACGATCAGTCTGTGAATACCCGCGATCAGGTGAGCAACCTGGAAAACAGCATTATATCCGGTGTTATTCTGGTGGTGCTGGTGCTGTTGTTTTTCCTGGGGCTGCGCAATGCCCTGTTTGTAGGCCTGGCCATCCCCCTGTCGATGCTGATGGGGATTTTGTTCCTGGCGATGACCGGGGTAACCATGAATATTGTGGTGCTCTTTGCGCTCATACTGGCCCTTGGCCTGCTGGTGGATAACGCCATCGTGGTGGTGGAGAACATCTACCGCTATATGCAGGAAGGCTACGATGGCTGGGAGGCGGCGAAGTACGGTGCCGGCGAGGTAGCGCTGCCGATTATCGCCTCCACGGCTACTACGCTGGCGGCCTTTTTGCCCCTGGCGTTCTGGCCGGGCATTATGGGTGAATTTATGCAGTACCTGCCGATTACGCTAATCATTGTGCTGACCTCTTCGCTATTTGTGGCGCTGGTCATCAACCCGGTATTCACCAGCCGTTTTATGAAAGTGGACGAACGGGCGGACGATAAGTCTGTGCGGCAGCGCCGGCAGCGCAATGTGCTGATCGGAGCGGGTATTATGCTGGTTTTAGCGATCATTTTTCACTTAACCGGCGTAGAATCCGGGCGTAACCTGCTCGGTATCGCACTAGGCGTGACGCTGCTCAACTGGTTTGTGCTGCGCCCGGGCGCTTTTGCTTTTCAAAACCGCGCGCTGCCGGTACTGGAAGAGGGTTACGACCACTTCATCCGGGGAGCACTGCGCCGGCCCGGCCTGATATTCGGCGGCACCTTCGTACTGCTGTTTGCTGCAATCGCCCTGCTGGCCATCAATGCGCCGAAGGTAGAGTTCTTCCCCTCAGCGGACCCGCTTTACGTCAACGCATTCGTGGAGATGCCGATGGGTACAGACATTGAGGCGACTTACAAGACAGTGCAGGAAGTAGAAGAACGTGTGAGCAAAGCGATTGAGGACAACCGCGGTATCGTGGAGGCGGTGCTTACGCAAATTGGCGAGAATACCTCCGACCCGAACGGCCCGCCGGAGCCCGGCGCTTCACCCAACAAAGCCCGACTGACGGTATCCTTTGTACCTTCCAAAGAGCGGGACGGTGTGTCTACCTTTGAGATCATGGAGGAAATTCGCCGTTCTGTGCAGGGCATTCCCGGCGTGAAAATCACTGTGGATAAGAATGCAGACGGCCCGGCTACCGGTAAGCCGATCAACCTCGAGATACAGGGCGAGGATATCGATCAGCTGGCTCAGCTTTCCGAAGATGTCATCACCTATATCAATCAGAAGAAAATACCGGGCATCGAAGAGCTGCAGGCGTGCCTGCGG
>CAJXXJ010000681.1 GCA_913062745.1 uncultured Phaeodactylibacter sp. | reverse complement strand
CGAATTTCTCTGGCCTGTATGCCCCAGCTGCCGTACAATTCCACACGCGCCCCTACCCCACTGCTGTTGGCATTGATACCCCGCAGCCGTACCCGGCAGTAATGGTTCGTATTCCCATCGTTGATAAAGAGCTGATCCGGCTCTGCTCCTATTTGGTTAAAACCACTTCCGAAACCAGCATAGACATCCAGGAAACCATCCTGGTTGAAATCGCCCAGGGCCGCGCTGTGAATCCCCTGAGTGGTTGGAAAAGGATTCGGCAACTTACTGAAGGTCCCGGCCCCGTCGTTGCGCAGCAGAATATGCTGGGCGGAGAGGGAAGTCAGCAATATATCTACAAAACCGTCATTATCGAAGTCGCCAAACAGCACCTGAGCGGCAAGCCCGGCGCTGTTCAGGGCACTCTGCACCCCACTCACAGCCGTAATATTGGTAAAGGTGCCATTGCCGTTATTGCGGTACAGGGTATTGATGATGTCATGGTTAATGACAAAGCCATCCATATCCCCGTCGTTATCGATATCGGCGAAATTGCTCGCCCAGCTCTGGCCAAGGGGTTGTGCATTAGCCTGCGCAGCGACCTGTTCAAAGCCATCTGCGCCTTTATTGCGAAAGAGCAGGTTGAGGCGGCGGCCGTCGAATGGATTGTCGGCTTCGGGCTGAAATTTGCTGATGTAGAGGTCAGAACGCCCGTCGAGGTCAAAGTCTGTCCAGACTGTACCGGAGTTGCCGGAATTATCAGAAGGCACACTCGATTCCGGAAGCAGCAGATCGTAATCGGGTGTAAAGACCGCGCTGTCATTGCGCAGCGGCACGCTCAGCCCGTCCGCGTGCGCGGCGAAGATATCCACGTCGCCGTCATTGTCCATATCTGCGAAGTTGGCTCCTTTCAGAAAGATAAGTGGCACATCCGGAAAAATCGTGCTGTAGTTGGAGCCGTCGGCATTAGCGAGCAGTATTTTAAGCCCATTGTAGGCGCCACCGGTGAATATGTCCGGAAAGCCATTATTGTCAGCATCTGCTATGCAGAGGCTCCAGCTTGGGCCATTCAGCGGCCCGAAGTAGACACCGTTGAAGGCGGTGGTATCGGCCTGCTGGTACTCGATGTACAGGTCGCGGGCATTATCCAAAATAATGAGGTCTTCCAACCCGTCTGAGTTCATATCCGCCACACCGATGGGCAGGCCGGAACGCAGGGCGTCAAATTCAAGCCAGGAAGTACCGTTGGAAAAGGAAAACTGGGCAAAGGAATGGGCAGGATACCACAGGATAAGCAGAAGTAGCCATTTTCTCATGTCGTTTGTTTTTGGCGTACGGCCGGAGTGTTCACGGGAGCGGTACGCTATGGGATTATCATACACGGATGGGCTGCCGGCCGGGGACAACGGCCAGTTTACCCCAAAGCATAAAGTGCTGTTTGCTTCGGGGGGTGAGGGCAAACAGCGAATGTGACATTAAAGATAAGCTTTTCTACTCAAAGCTCGTATACGCCTGCTTCACCTTTATACAGAATGCAGGAAGTGCGGGGCAAAGCGCGACCAGTCGAAGCGGGGAATAAAGCGCGGTGCGAGCTCCCTCAGGCGCCTGACCCGGTCTTTGGTTTCCGGGTGGGTGCGCAGCACATTGGGCATTTTCATGCCGCGGTTAGAGGAAAAGAAGCGGGCGATGCCTCCCCCGTTGTAAAAATCAAGTTTTTCCAGCGCATCCGCCAGAGCATTGGGGTCTCCGGTCAGGCGGGCAGCTTCCAGGTCTGCTTCGTACTCCCGGGTACGGGAGAAAGCCATCATCATGAGGGTGGTGAGCAGTGGTGCGGTAAGCAGCAGTAAAATCGCCCACCAGGACACAACGGCCTCCCCCATCAGCAGCATCGGCAGATTGATGAAGAGCAAAATTTGCCCCATGATGGAGAACAGGCGGGTCAGCCGGCTAAACAGGTTGATCAGGGATTTCAGCTGCAAATCATTGTTGCGGATGTGGCTGATTTCGTGGGCCAGTACTCCCGACAGTTCGCGCAGGTCCATACGGCTCAGCAAGCCGTGCGTGATGGCAATCGCCGGGTCGCGCCGGCTGCCGGTAGCGAAAGCATTGAGGGTACCATTTGGCACGTAATATAGCTGTGGCGCTTTGTCCAGCCCGGCGCGCTGCGCAAGGCGGTTGATCAGGTGGGTAAGCTGTGGCGCTTCCGTTTGCCGCAACGGCCGCCCGCCCTGAAAGCGCATAATCATCTGACTGGAAACACGGGTGCTCATCAGCAGGGTAAAAAGGCTGAATACCCCGGCGTACACCAGCCCGGTAGTGCCCAGCAGGCTGTAGCCCAATCCCAGCATCAACACCAGCATACCCGTAAACAGGGCTGCGGTACGTAGGAAATTCTTGGTTTTCTGACTGAATATTTGCGCTTCGCTCATGGTCGGGTACTTTATTGAAAAACAGGCGTTCCTTAGCTTACGTTCAATAATGGTACCAGTACCGCTAACCTGCCATTCCGGCAGCTCCTGCAAAACATAAGCGCCACCCTGGCAGCCAACGCCCAAAACGAGCGCGGCCCCGCTGCCATTCATAGAGCAACAGCGGGGCCACGGATCAGATTTGCGCGGGTTCAGCTCAGTCAGCAGTAGTCGGGCTTGCCTTAATTTCCGTCCTTCTTATTTTTCTTGAAGGGGTTGAATTTCTTCAGCTTCTCTTCGATCTCTTCTTTCGTCTTGCCGCCTACGTTGTCCAGCACTTCGTCCACCTTCTCGCCCGTCGCTACGCTGTAGCGCACGATGGCTTCTTCTTCCAGCAAGCTGTAAAAGTTGTCATCCGCCATCCAGCGAAATTCATTGGGCGGACGGGGATAGTAGCGGTAGCGCAGCCAGAGGTCTTCCAGGCTGATGGTTTCATCCGCGCTGCGGGTAGACTGGGCGGGCAGGGTGGGCCACAGGGCGATAA
>CAJXXJ010000680.1 GCA_913062745.1 uncultured Phaeodactylibacter sp. | reverse complement strand
AAAGTTAGTGAGGGGGTTTTGCAAGATCATCTTGTTGGGCAGGAGCACCTGTTCTCCGCTCAGCTGCCGGATGATGGTGGAGCGTAGATTTACAGACTGTATAGTACCGTAGTAGCCATTGGTTTCCACCAGGTCGCCTACGTTATACAGGCTTTTGGTAGACATCAGTATGCCGGAAAAGACATTCATCAGGGGTTCCTGCACCGCCAGGCCAACGGCAAGGCCTACCACACCGGCACCGGCAAGCAGGGAGGTGAGCGCGGTATCGAGCCCGAGTATACTGAGCACAATAAAGAGCACCACCAGAAAAAAACCGGTCGTAGCGATATTCGCGATCAGGCTATTCACCGTTTTGTTGGAGCTCATCCGGTCGATAAGGCGGGAGAAATATTTCTTAACAACACTGGACAAGACGATACCCAGTGCCAGTACGATAGCAGCCAGGATGATATTAGGCAGGTTGGCGACAAGCCCGTCTATCCATGATTGGAGCGTCGTCCACATTTTTTCCAGGGACGCATTGATTTGATCCATAAAATTCCTCAGCTTTAGTTTCCTTCGATGTTTGAACGTAGCAGCCTGTGTCATGTTCAGAAGGAAGCCATTAACGGGGAGTTGCTGAATTCCTGTATCTTTACGCGTATGAGTGCATGGAAGACTACAATTGAGGGGTTGCCCACGCTGGTGAAGTACCTGATGGTTGCCGGCGTGGTGGTGTTCATCAGCTTTCTGTTTCCGAACGAGGTCAAGTTCAAGTACGAATTTGACAAGGGGCAGAAGTGGCGGTACGGAGACCTGCGCGCACCCTTTGATTTTGCCATCCTGAAGCCCGATGAGGAGCTACAGCAGGAGCGGCAGCGCATACGCGGGCAATTTTCGCCCTATTACGAGTGGCTGCCATCGGTGGGCAAGCGGCAGCGGGAGGCTTTTGCCGAAAATTTCCGCGAGCGGCTGGAGCAGGCCCGGCAGGAAGAGCAGTTTAAAGAAGTTCTGGAAGCGCCGGAGGCTTACCTGGAGTTTGGTGATCAGCTGCTTGGCAGCCTGTTCGGGCGGGGCATGGTGAGGGTGGCATCCGAGCACGATGGGGAAGGCGACGATTTTGTGGTCAACGTCGTGCGCGGCAATACCACACAGCCCCGCACCATCGGCAACCTGCTGACGGTACCGGAAGCAGCCTCCCTGCTGAGCGACTCTTTGCCCTACAGCAGGCTGGCGGAGCCCGAATTTTTGTACCCGATGCTGGAGGCGGCGCTGGCACCCAATATTTTTTACAACGATACCCTGAGCCGGCGGCTGCTGGAAGAAGACTTATCGCAAATCGGGCAATACCGGGGCCGGGTCAGCAAAGGCGACCTGATCGTCACCGAGAATGGCTACATCACCGAAGAGATCTACCTCAAGCTTAAGTCTTTCAAAGCGGAATATCAGGAAGAAGTGACCGCGCAGCAATCCTACCTTGGCGTGCTGCTGGGTTATGCGCTGCTGTCCACGCTCATTATCGGCATTTTTCTGCTGTACGTGAAGCTGTACGCTAATCCGGTATTTGCCCGGTTCAATAAGCTGGTATTCATTCTGCTGTGGCTGATGGCTTTCAGCTATTTGGTATATGCCGTGGAGCAAGTCAGCCTGCTGAGCGTTTACATGGTTCCGTTTTGCATTGTACCGATCGTAATCCGCAACTTTTACGATGAGCAGCTTGCGCTGTTCACCCACCTTGTAGTCGTGCTGCTGGCGAGCTTCCTGTCCACGCTGGGGTATGAATTTACCTTTTTGCAGATCCTGGCAGGTATTGTAGTCTTGCTGAGCGATGTGGACACCCGCGACTGGTCCAGGTTTTTTTACAGTATCTTTTTCATCTTTCTGATTTACGCCCTGGGCTACACCGGCCTTTCGCTCATACAGGAAGGCAGTTATCAGGATATCGACTGGCGGGTCATGTCCTGGCTGGCACTGAGTGCATTCCTCACGCTTCTGGCGTATCCGCTCATCCCGCTGCTGGAGCGCTTTTTCGGCTTCACTTCGGCAATTACGCTGGTGGAGCTATCCGATATGAACCGGCCGCTGTTGCGCGAGCTGGCCAATAAAGCCCCGGGCACGCTGCAGCATTCCCTGCAGGTTGCCAATCTGGCGGAAGAGGCGGCACGCACAGTAGGTGCTAATCACCTGCTGGTCAAGACGGCAGCGCTGTACCACGATATTGGAAAAACGTTGCAGCCCGAGTATTTTATTGAAAATCAGGGCGGCAAGAGCCCTCATCAGGATGTCACCGACAAGGAGAGCGCACAGATCATCATCCGGCACGTCACGGAGGGGGTGAAGATGGCACGGAAGGCCCGCCTGCCCAAGCTGCTGATCGACTTCATCCGCTCCCACCACGGCACTACCCGGGTGGAGTACTTTTACCGCAGTTACCTGAACGACAACCCGGAAGGGGAGGTGGACGAGGAAGACTTCCGGTATCCGGGGCCGAAACCGGTCACCAAAGAAGAGACGATCCTCATGATGGCCGACAGCATAGAGGCGGCCTGCAAAAGCCTGAAGAATCCTACGGAGGTCAATCTGGCGGAACTGATTGACAAAATTATTGCCGGTAAGATTACGCAGGGGCAGTTTGAGCATTCCAAGCTCACCTTTGAAGAGCTGGAGGCTTGCAAGAAGGTGTTCAAGCAGCTGATGAAATCGGTCCACCACGTGCGCATCGAGTACCCGGAGGAAAAGAGCAAAAAGGAATCCTGATAGCTGCGGCTAAGAGATACTATGTTGGCAGCTCTAAAAAAAATCCCGAACACTGGCTAAGCGCCGGCGTTCGGGATTTTTTTGGTACTGTACGGCTGCCCAGGGCAGCCTACTGTCCGGGGACAAACCACTAGACAAACTGGATTTCATGAGTAAAAGGGATTGATTTTTTCAGCCTCCGCACGCCCCCTAGCCCCCTAA
>CAJXXJ010000679.1 GCA_913062745.1 uncultured Phaeodactylibacter sp. | reverse complement strand
TGTTGCTTGGCAAAGGGCAGGCAGCTGTGTCCCAGCCCATTTTTCAGTCCGTCATCAATAATCCGCCACAGGCCGCTTACCTGCGCCCGGCGAAATGGTACCTGGCACTCAGTCACCTTAAACTCGGCCAGGAGCAACAGGCGCGCCCGTTGCTGGAAGCGCTGAAATCCGGAGAGGACCGGTACGCGAAAAGTGCTAAGAGCGCCCTGGAAGCAATGTGAACACTACTACCGGAATCAGGATAAGCAAGACAAGCCATCCAACATACTTATGCCAGTGCGGCGCTGCAGCCATCAGCAATACAGGGCTGCGGTCGCCGATATAGCTAAACCCGCTCCAAAAGTAAGGGTGGGCAAATAAATCATCATTCCGGATGCAGTGCAGTTTGGCCTGCCGCAACGCCTCTGCCTTATCCAGCCCGCGCTGCAAATTGCGATAAAACGCAGCGACCAGCTCGGGCGTGGTCCGGTCCCGTACCGGCCAGAGCGTCATCACCAGATTGGGGCAGCCGGCGTAGGCAAATGCATGGGCCAGGCTGATGCTCCCTTCCCCCGGGCGCAGAGCTCCAAATCCCGTCTCGCAAGCACTCAGAAATGCCAGCTCCGCTGCAATCGAAGTATTGTACAGCTCATAAGCGTACAGCGTACCATCCTGCCCGCCTCCGGCCCGAAAGTGCAGCCGCGAGGTAGACGGAAACTGATCGTCCACCTCTGCGTGCGTCGCAATATGCAGCACGCCCCGGTGGTACTGCCTGCGCCGGAAAGCATCCTCCGTGGCGCTGCGTCCCCGCAGATATCTGCCCGCAAACAAGCGCTGCAGGCTGTCCAGCTCCAGCTGTGCGCCGGGCAGTTTAGCCAGCGTGGTACCGGTCCGGGTAGTGGTACTCTGCGCGCCGAAATCAGGTGCAAAGGCCAGGATCTGCCCGGCGCCTTCCTGCGGTGCCCGGTGCAGGCCGTGCTGCAGTGCCGTGCTGGCCGACAGCAGGTAGCGGATGCTGTACGCTTCGATCAGATAGGGTGCGTTCTTCGCCGGGCGCAGCATGTCGAAGGGGAGGTAGGAAAGCGGCCCGTCGGGAAGGATGAGCAATTGTTTCCCCCGAATATAAGGCAGCAGGGGCGCCATCACCTTTTGGTAAATCTGCCGGCTCACTGCACTGACATCATCACGGCCTACGGTCTGACGGCGGAGTTGTAAGCAGTCCTCCAGCAGCCCCGGTGCCGGCCAGCGCAGGAAATGCAGCTCCTGTTCGTTGGCCAGCAGGACGAAGAGCTCATCTTTGGCCAGGAAAAAGTCCAGCATCGTCTCCCCTTCTTCGAGCAGTTGCTGACGTACTTGCTGCAGCGGTGCGAGGTATAGCGACAGCCGCGTTTGGTAGTAGCGCTCGTGGTTTTTCTGAATGTACTCCAGCAGAGCGTCCCGCTCCCGGTGGAGGTCCGTCAGTATGCTTTCCCATTTTTCAACATCTCCTTCTTCCCGGCGGACCAGATCATCGTAAAAGGCGATCTCTTCCCGCAGGCTGCGTTCCTGATCGACGATGCGGTCGGGCACATCGTGGAAGGAGCGGGCGTACAGCTCGTTGATATTTTCGAGTACGGATAAGGCTTTGTTTTTTTCCATAAAGTGAAATGCCCGGGCGGCGTAGCCACTATCGGGCTGCAGCCGGTGCAGTTCGTAAAGGGCCTGTACCAGCAGTTCATAGACTTCCCGGGTACTCGACTGCATCAAAGCCCGGGAGGTGCGGCTTTTGTAGGACTGCCGGGCGTAGGTGATCAGCGAATCGGCTACCAGGAGCGTTTGCAGGCACTGCTGCAACATTTGGGGTTGCCCGCCGAGCCCCAGTTTTTGCTCCGCATTCGCCTTGGCCAGCAAGAGGCTCCAGCCATGATCGATAGCTTCAAGGGCGCGCCAGTCGGGGTTGTCTGCCAGCCCCTGCGGGTCGTAGTGTACAGCAATACGCTTCAGCCCTTGTTGCGCCGAACGAATCGCCTGCCGGTATTTGCCCTGAGCGCATTCTATGGTAGAACGCAGCATTTGAGTGCTGGCGCAGACGCCATCGCTCCTGCTGCCGGCAGCAGCGGCCCGGCTTGCTGTTTCGCTGGCCTGGCCGTAGTCCCCGGTCAGATAGTGGAGCTTTGCCTGATAATTGTAGGCAATCTGTAGCTGGTCTGCTGCCGGCTGCGGCTGAGCTTCCAGGCTGTCAGTGACTTCCTGAAGCAAGCGCACGGCTTCTGCTTCCCGCCCGGCTGCTACCTTGGCCTGCACGATATTGAGAGAAGTGGACCAGGTATAGTAGTGGGAAGCGCCGTACTTTTTTTTGCGAAGGTTCAACGCCCGGTCCAGGTACTGCAGGGCTTTACCGGGCCGCCCCAGGTCAATGAAGTAAGTGCCCAGGCTGTTGTAGGCTTTGGCGCGGTCGTACTCCGGAGGCGCTTCCCGCAGGGCGCGGCGCTCGAGGTCTACGGCCCGCTCCAGGTCTCCTTTTTCTGCGTAAGCGTGCGCCATATTGTGAAGGGCAGCAGCTACCCCGTGGGCATAGCCGAGGCGTTCAGCAATAATGCGGGAGCTGTCGGTATAAGCGATGCTGGCACTCCAGTTGCTGCGGCGCCCGTAGGCGGCACCCAGGCTGAAATACGCATCCACCATAGCCCGGCTCTCCCGGCCGTTGATGCGCAGGGCGGCTTCGTAGGAATGCTGGTAGTAGTCCATTTGGGCATCGTAATCGCCCTCCATGGAATAGCCGAAGCCGACATTCTGCAAGGCGATCGGCAGCAGGGAGAAGGTGTCGAGCTGCGGATGGGCATCTAAAATGTCGAGTGTCTTTTGCGCCAGCTCCCGGAAGAGGCCTATGGAATCCTGAAGGTAGACCACCTCGCTGAGCCAGTAGGTGGCGTAGGCCCGGTGCCAGGGGGTGACCTCCGGCTGCGCAGCGGACAGCAAGCGGCGGTATGCCTG
>CAJXXJ010000678.1 GCA_913062745.1 uncultured Phaeodactylibacter sp. | reverse complement strand
GCAGCGGCCAAACGTTAGAACTCCCAACACAGGGGCTTAAGCCAGGCCTGTACCTGCTGGAGTTGCGCAGCGAACAGGGGCGCCTGAGCCGCAAGCTAATTTTGCAGTAAAGAACAAGGACGGGGCCGGGCAGTTGCAGGCTACGGCAGCTGCCCGATTCCCCAAATCAGTATCCTCTTTTTTTCACTAAGCACGAAATGATATGAGACACCTATACCTTATTGTGTTGATGGCTTTTGCAATGCTGTTGCCGGAGGCGGCATTTGCGCAGGAAGAAAACTGGCCGGCGCCCTGTGGCACGCCGGGCTACCGTTCAGAATGGCTGAAGAGCTTTCAGCAGCGCCCGGTGGCCAGCAGCCGCAACAGCGACACCGTACTGTACGTACCGCTGACCATTCATTTGCTGGGCAACGATGCCGGGGAGGGCTACTTCAGCGTGCGCCGCCTGAAAGAAGCGTTCTGCAAACTGAACGATGACTTTGCTCCTGCCAATATTCAGTTTTTCCTGGCGGGCGATATCCGGTACCTTCCCAATTCCGAGTATAATGTACACGAAAGCGTACTGGACGGTGCGGAGATGATGTTCGCCAATAACGTGGCAAACACGCTGAACATCTACTTCTGCGACAGCCCTGCCGGCAACTGCGGCTACAACCTCCCTTACGCCGGCATCGCGATGAATGAAAGCTGCTCCGGCCCAAACAGCGATACCTGGGCACATGAGATCGGGCATGCCCTCAGCGTGCAGCACCCCTTCCTCGGCTGGGAAGGCGGCGTGAGCTACGATGGCAGCATCAATCACAATTATAACGACCCGGCACCCGAGACCGTACTATACGACTACACCAACTTTAAGGATACCCTGATCCTGGATACGACTATCATCGATACGGCGATTGTAGAATTGGTAGACGGCAGCAACTGTACGGTGGCCGGAGACGGCTTCTGCGACACATCGCCGGATTATCTGGGTTTCCGCTGGAATTGCAATGCCGATGGCGAAAGCCCTACCCTACAGACAGACCCCACTGGTGCTACTTTCCGCTCCGACGGGACGCTCATCATGGGCTACGCCAATGATGGCTGCCAAAACCGCTTCACGCCGGAGCAGGTCGCTGCTATGCGCGCTAACCTGTACGAAGAAAAACCGGAACTGATTTCTCCGCACGCCCCTCCCCCGCCACTCGCCGCGGAAGGCCCGCTGCAGCTGCTGCCGGAAGACGGGGGCATGGCGCAGTACGACAATGCTGCTTTTTCGTGGGAACCGGTGGAAGGCGCTGAATTCTATATCCTGGAAATCAGCCTGTTACCTACGATGTCCTCACTGGTGGAGGAATACGTCACCCCGGAGCCCACTCTGACGCTGAGCAACCTGCAGGAAGGAAGCACTTACTACTGGCGGGTCTCTGCTTTCAGCCGCTATTCCTTCTGCACGGAGCGCTCCGAGCGCTTTTCCTTCGATGCGATGCAAGTGGTGCAAACGGAGGAGCTGCCCGGTCTGACAGAAGCAGCGCTATTCCCCAACCCGGCAGAAGGCCAAACAGCCCTGCGCCTTACACTGGAGCAGCCACAGCCGGCTGTACTGAGCCTTTACAGTGCGTCCGGGCAGGAAGTTTACCGCAGCGCGGCGGAGCTTCAAAGTGGCAGCCAGCAGCTGAATATCCCGCTGGGCGGGCTGCCGGCAGGGCTTTATGAGCTGGTACTGCGCACGCCGCAGGGGCAGCTCAATCGAAAAATCAGCGTACTCCCGTAAAGAGCACTGAGGCCTGAAAAAAAACGAAGCCCCGCAGAAGCTCATAGCGAGCAGCTGCGGGGCTTTTATTTTGTACAAGGCCAGCGGGCAGTGCTTAACCGCACTCAGAGTAGCCGCAATTTTTGCACATCAGGCAGCCCTCCTTGTAGATAAGGCCTTCCTCATCTGCGCAGCTCGGGCAGGCGCTGTCTGCAGCTTTAGTCCCGTCCGGCACAAACTGCTTCAGGGCACGCACCACGCCGTTCTTCCAGGTATTGATGTAATCCTCTTCTACGTTCAGCCCTTCCACCAGGTCCACCACATAGGGGATTGGCATACCGTGGCGGAGCACACCGGAAATCAGCTTGGCATAGTTCCAGTACTCTTTGTCGAAGGAGCGGGACAGCCCTTCAATCGTAACCCGGTAGCCCTGACGGTCTTCGAACTGCAGGTCATAGCGGTTGTTGCCTTCGTCATCCGTATTCTTGAAGACCCAGCCTCGGGTGACGTAGCCCGGGATGATGAAGATGTCCTCCGATTTTCCGGTGAAGATCTCGTACGGGCGTTCTTCGTACAGCCCGATTACCGCAATCCAGTCCTCTGCGTTGTTTTTAAAGCGGACGACAGCAGCATCGAGGCGCTCCGGGCGCTTCGGCGGCATCGTCTCCTGGAATACCTCAGCCGCTTTCTTTTCCTTATCGGAAACGAGTACACCTGAGCGGGAGCCATCGCGGTAGATGGTGCAGCCCTTGCAGCCGGCTTCCCATGCGGTTTCGTAAATCTTCTGCACCATATCTACACTTGTCTCCTCCGGGATATTCACGGTAACGCTGATGGAGTGGTCTACCCATTTCTGAATAGCGCCCTGCATCTTCACCTTCTGCACCCAGTCCACATCATTGGCAGTAGCCCGGTAGTAAGGTGATTGTTCAATGATAGGCTGTAGCTCTTCAGACTCCATGCGGCGTACCTGCTCCACATCGTAGCCCTGCGCTTTGAGCCAGTCCAGGAATTTATGGTGGAACACATTGTATTCTTCCCAGTGGTCGCCCACCTCATCGATGAAAGTCACTTTAGCGTCTTTGTCATTCGGGTTGACTTTGCGGCGGCGCTTGTAGCTGATGAGGAATGCCGGCTCGATACCACTCGCGGTCTGTGTCATCAGGCTGGTCGTGCCGGTGGGAGCAATGGTCAGCAGTGCAATATTCCGGCGCCCGTGCG
>CAJXXJ010000677.1 GCA_913062745.1 uncultured Phaeodactylibacter sp. | reverse complement strand
AACCTCAAAAAACCTGCCCCCCAACATCTCCCCGTTGGATTCGTTCCAACACAAAGACCAAAAAGAAAGCATACCATACTATGGGACAGTCTGATAAACTTGCCGAATACCGGCGCAAACGCGATTTCCACCTTACCTCGGAGCCTTCCGGCAAAGAGAAAATTGATGGCCGCAAAAAGAACCAATTCGTTATACAGAAGCACGATGCTTCCAATTTACACTACGACCTGCGGCTGCAGGTAGACGATGTTTTCGCCTCCTGGGCGGTGCCTAAGGGCCCTTCTCTGGACCCGGATGACCGTCAGCTGGCGATACGCACGGAGGACCACCCGCTGCAGTACGGCAACTTTGAAGGGGTCATTGAGGAAGGCAACTACGGAGCAGGGACCGTCATGATCTGGGACCGCGGCTCCTTCACCAATCTGCGGGCACAAAAAGAAGAAGATGGCAGCAGCCTGAAGCAATCCCTGAAAGACGGGAAGGTGGAGGTCTGGCTCGAAGGGGAAAAGCTGGAAGGCGGCTACGTCCTGATCCGCACCGATCAGGGAGAAGATGAGCAGTGGCTGCTGAAGAAGCTTAAGGATGAAAAAGCGGATGGCCGCCGCAAGCCGGTGAACTCACAGCCCCGCTCGGTAGAGTCTGGCCGCACTTTACAGGAAATAAAAGCGGAAGCCAATGCCTGAAGAACTACTGGAACAACTGACGGAGCAGCAGCAGGAAAAAGTAGAGGAAAAGAAAGCGCCCAACTGGATCAGCCCGATGCTGGCCACGTTAACGGAGGATTACTTTTCTGACCCTGACTGGATTTTTGAGCGTAAGCTCGACGGAGAGCGCTGTGTCGTGTACGTACAGGGCGGAGAAGCCCGGCTGGGATCCCGCAACAAGAAGGAAATCAGCAGCAGTTACCCCGAGCTGATTGATGCGCTGGAAGATTTGAAAGCCGGCGACTTTATTGCGGATGGTGAAATCGTAGCTTTTGACAACGGCATCAGCAGCTTTTCCCGGTTGCAGTCCCGCATGCAGCAGGACAGCCCGGACCAAAAGCTGATCAAAAAGACGCCGGTTTTTCTCTATTTATTTGACCTGCTGCACGCGCACGGGCACGACCTCACCGGCCTGCCGCTGCGGGCACGGAAAGCCCTGCTGCAGCGGCTGATTGATTTTGACGACCCCATCCGCTACCTCAGCCACCGTAATGAGGAGGGCGAAGCGTACCGCGAAGAGGCCTGTGAAAAGGGCTGGGAAGGCATTATTGCCAAAGACAGCACAAGCCCTTACGTACATTCGCGGAGCAAAAAGTGGCTGAAGTTCAAGTGCGTAGCCAATCAGGAGCTGGTCATAGGCGGCTATACCCCGCCCAAGGGTTCCCGCATCGGCTTCGGCGCCTTGCTGGTTGGGTTTTACGAGGGGGACAAGCTGCGCTACGCCGGCAAGGTAGGCACAGGCTACGATGATGAGACGCTGGAGCGCCTGCACGGCAAAATGCAGCAACTGGAGCGCAAGTCTTCTCCCTTTGCTGATGAGGTGGATGAGGGCGAAGTGCACTACATCACCCCCGAGCTGGTCGGCGAGTTTGGCTTTACGGAATGGACCAATGACCACAAGTTGCGCCACCCGCGCTTTCTGGGGCTACGGGATGACAAAAACCCCAAAAACGTCAAAAAAGAAAAAGTATCGCGATCATGAACTTCGGCCCCCACTCTTTTGAAGTGTCTAAACCAGAAAAGGAGTTGTTTCCTGAGTCCGGTTTCAGCAAGGAAGACCTTATCCATTACTACACTAAGGTAGCCGGCGATCTGCTGCCCCATGCTGAGGGCCGGCCGCTGGCGATGCACCGCTTTCCGGATGGGATTGAAGGCAAGGACTTTTTTCAAAAGGATGTGCCTGATTATTTCCCGGACTGGATTTCCACTGTAAAGGTGAAGCGCGAACAAGGCAGCATTGACATGCTGACTGTAGAAAACAAGGCTACGCTGGCATACCTGGCTAATCAGGCTTGCATCGCGCCGCACGTTTTCCTGAGCCGGGCCGGGCATATCGATCAGCCGGACAAGATGCTCTTTGACCTGGACCCGCCGGAAGATGGCTTTGATTTGGTGATAAAGGCCGCCCGGGCCCTGCGGGATCATTTGGCGGAAGCCTACGATATGGCGGCCTATGTAATGACGAGCGGCTCTGCCGGGCTGCACCTGGTCGTACCGCTGAAGCCGAAAGCTAAGTTTGACACCGTACGGGATTTTGCAAAAAAGGTAAGCGAAGAAGTCGCTGAGCAATCGCCGGAAGAATTCACGATCGAGGTACGTAAAGAAAAGCGGGACGGCCGGCTGTTCATTGACTACCTGCGCAATTCCTACGGGCAGCACAGCATTGTGCCCTATGGTGTGCGTGCGCTGCCGGGCGCTCCGGTGGCTACCCCACTGGACTGGGATGAAATCGGGCAGCTGAAGAACGGCGCACAGTCGTACAACATCCGCAGTGTGCCCAAGCGGCTGGGGCAGAAAGGAGACCCGTGGGAGGGTATCTACGGAAAAGGGATGGTATTGCCGGATTGATGCTCAGCGCTCTACTGTGTCGGATACCAATCTGCCAGCCGCACTTTCGTCTGTGGCGCACCCGCTTCCACCAATGCTTTGAACTGCTTGACATCACTCAGCAGCCCCCCCTTGCTGCGGTAGTGGTAGGGGTAAACGATTTCCGGTTTGAAGTCAATGACTGCATCGGCAGCCTGCTCTACGCTCATGGTGTAGGGCAGATTCATGCAGACGAAGGCGATGTCGATATCCTTCAGGTTGCGCATCTCTTCAATGTCCTCGGTATCGCCGGAAATGTAGACGCGGCGGCCACCTATGTTCAGTACATAGCCGTTGCCCCAGCCTTTGGGGTGGCGGGACTCTTCCGTCTGTGGCAGGTTGTACATGGGCACTGCATTAACCTCAATTCCATGCGAAGTGACGCTTTC
>CAJXXJ010000676.1 GCA_913062745.1 uncultured Phaeodactylibacter sp. | reverse complement strand
GAGCTTCCGGAATCGCACTGGGAGGAGCTGCAACAGATTAGCGGCTTCAGCCGGGAGCGTATTGAGGAGTGGATCAACCTGAAAGATATTCCGCTGCAGGCCGTCAGCCTGACGCTGTTTTTTACGCACGCAGCGGCTTTTTACCAGCGCATGCCCGAGCTATACGAGCGCTACGCCCGCCTGCTGAACCAGTCTCCCCTCAAGCCCGACAGCCCGGTACTTGGCCCACTGGAGGGCTGATCATTTGGGCTCAAAAGCCCACAAGTCTTTGACAGCCGGCCCCCAGCAGCTGACCCGCCGCAGGGAGGGTATGCGCGGCTGTTCACTCTTGACCAGCGCACTGCCGAAGTATTCGTAGCCACAGCGGTAGTTGTCCATATAGAGGATTTTCCCGCCGGTATTGTCTGCCAGGCAGCCATATTCCGCAAATGCATTCGAGTTACTGGCGGTAGCGTCCAGAAAAGTCAGGACGTTAATGGTAATATTCCGGCGGGCGAGCTCTTCCGCCCAGCCACAGATGTCCGCCCCGCCTGAGCGGCAAATATTAGCACCATCGCTGATGAGGAAGATGGACTTGCGGCTGGAATCCGGCCGGGCAAAGAGCTCCGGGCTGGCCTGCAGCCGCTCCAGCAAGGGAGTGGTGCCATTGGGCGGCAGGAAGCGCAGCCGGTAGCGCATATCGTAGCGGCTTAACTTGCCCACCGGCTCCCAGGCATGGGGCTCTGTACCGCAGTCGCCATCAATCGTACCCAGCCCAAGCTGTGTGCGGGCAGGGAGGCTGTCCAGGATGAACAAAGCCGTCTGTTTCATCACCTCAAAGCGGGTAGCGCCCATACAGGGCACCGTCTCCATGACCATAGAGCCGGAGATATCGAGCAGGAACAACAGCTCGTCGTAGTCGGTAAACTGCAGCGTGCGCTCCGTGTTGCCCGGCAGCTCATCGGCAGAGCGCACTACGCCACTGTCTTGCTGAGCGTAGTACTCTTCCATGCCTTCCAGCCCCAGGGTATCCCGCAGCAGCGCATAATTGTACAGTGCATTGATGTTGCGGATGTCGTACTTCACTGCCTGATCGAACTGCTCCAGCGCCCGCAGCAAATCACCTTTGCGGACGTGGTAGTGCATACCCAGCGTATCGCTGCCGTGGTCGCTGCCGCCCTGATGCATCAGTACAGCGTAGCCGAGGGCGTTGTGGCAAATACTCAGCCGCCGGGGGTCGCCGAGGGCTTCCTGCCGCTGTATGCTCTCGCGCAGTGCGCCCTGTGCTTTCCCCGACCGCCCGCCGTGCAGCTGCATCATACCCAGAAAAAAGCTGCGGGTAGCCAGCAGCTGCTCGTAATCCGGCTCGTTCGGAGACAGCAGGCGTTTGCTTTTATTGACCAGCTGCAGGCCTTCATCGAGCCGGCCGACCCGGCTCAGGGCCAGCCCCAGGGAAAGGTTGAAATTGTAATTGTCCGGAATTATGCGGTGGGCTTTTTCAAACTGATGCACAGCCCGGCTGTACTGCGCTTCGGCATAGTGGAGCATGCCTTTGTAATGGGCACTGAAGGCCGCTTTCTGTCGCCCGCCGTCAATAGTAGCGGAGACGAGCAACAGCAATAATAGAGACAGCAAGGAGGTACGTGAAATCATGCCAGACGGCCTGTGTAGTTGGTCAAATAGCGGGGTCAGGCCAGTTCAGCCAGCTCCATCCACCGCATTTCTTTTTCTTCCAGTTCTTCGTTGAGGCTGGACAGCTCTTTAGACAGCTCGGTGATCTGCTCCGCCGACAAATCCGGAGCGTTGAACTGCTCGGTGAGCTCTTTTTTGCGCTCCTCCAGCTTGAGCACCTGCTTCTCCAGACGGCGCAGCTCCTTGCGCTCCTCGTGGCTCAGCGCGGAGGGCTTGGTCTTGAGCTTGGGCGTATTGCCGGATGGCTTCGCTTCTTCTGCTTCCCGCTCGCGCCGGCGCTGTTCGCGCTCTTCCTCTTTTTTCACTTCCCGGTAAATGGTGTAGTTGCCGGGAAAATCGCGGATTTTGCCATCCCCCTCGAATACGAAAAGGTGGTCGACGATTTTATCCATGAAATAACGGTCGTGGGAAACGATCAGGATGCAGCCGGGGAATTCCATCAGGAAGTCTTCCAGCACATTGAGGGTGACGATATCGAGATCATTGGTCGGCTCATCGAGGATGAGGAAGTTTGGGTTCTGCATGAGCACCGTCAGTAAATAGAGCCGGCGCCGCTCCCCTCCGCTCAGCTGTGAGACGTATACCTGCTGCTGCTTACGGTTGAACATAAAGCGTTCGAGCAGCTGCGGGGCCGTGAGTTTTTGCCCTTTTTCCAGCGGGATAAATTCGGCAATATCCTGCACCACGTCGATAACGCGACGGTCGTTCTTGAGCTGTATACCAGACTGCGTGTAGTACCCAAAGACCGTATTGCCGCCGATGACGACCTTGCCGCTGTCGGTTCGCTCTTCTTTGGTGAGCAGGCGCAGGAAGGTGGTTTTGCCTACGCCGTTGGGGCCTACGATGCCCACGCGTTCGCGCTTTTGAAATTTGTAGGAGAACCCATCCACCAGCACTTTGTCGCCGTAAGCTTTGCCGATATTGTGGGCTTCCAGTATCTTCTTGCCCAGCCGCTGCCCTTTAATGTCGATTTTCATCTCCTCATTCAGCGGCTGATTAGACACTTCTTCCTTGAGTTCATTAAAAGCGCTTACCCGTGATTTAGCTTTTGTGCCCCGGGCTTTTGGCATGCGGCGCACCCACTCCAGCTCCCGCTTAAGGAGCTTTTTATTCTTTTCCAGTTCGGCAGACTCCACTTCGTGGCGGGTTGTTTTCTTTTCCAGAAATTCAGAATAATTGCCGGTGTAGCGATAGAGCTGCCCGTGGTCAAGCTCCACGATGATGTTGCAAACGCGCTCCAGGAAGTAGCGGTCGTGCGTCACCATAAAGAGAGTGATCTTGGGCTGCTG
>CAJXXJ010000675.1 GCA_913062745.1 uncultured Phaeodactylibacter sp. | reverse complement strand
TTATGGCAGGGGTGGACCCCCTAATCTCCACCGTGGGCATCACCCGGCAAAAAGACGGGCTGGCCTACATGGATGTCGACTATCAGGCCAATATCAACCTGCTGGAAGAAGCCCGACGGGCGGGCGTCCGGAAATTCATCTACGTTTCTGTGCTCAACGGGCGGCAAATGCGCCACCTCAAAATCATGGCTGCCAAAGAGAAATTTGTCGATGCGCTCGTGGCTTCCGGGATGGAATGCCTCATCGTGCGCCCCAACGGCTTCTTCTCAGACCTGAACGACTTTTTGGATATGGCAAAATCCGGGCGGGTTTTCCTGTTCGGGGATGGCAGCTACAAGCTTAACCCTATTCACGGCAGTGACCTTGCCAAAGCCATCCTCGATGAGCGGGACACCCGCTCTGCCGAGCTGGAGGTGGGCGGGCCGGATATCCTCACGCAGAATGAGATCGCAGAACTGGCGTTTCAGGCAATGGGGCAGCGTACCCGCATCGCACACCTGCCAGATGGCCTTCGCCGAGCCTTGCTCTGGCTGTTGCGCACCTTTACCTCTTCCCGTACCTATGGCCCCTACGAATTCTTCCTCAGCATGATGGCGCAGGATAATGTCGCACCGCGCTACGGCGTGGAACGGCTGGAGCACTTTTTTCGCCGGAAGGCAGACGCGACCGGTTGAAGCACTGCACCTCTGCTTAACGGCAGGAGCTGTTGTCCTCCGTAGCAACCTCCCTTTGAGCGGACAGCAAACCACTAGACAAACTGGATTTCATGAGTAAAAGGGTTGATTTTTGCGGGCTGCAGTTCCCGCCTTTAGGGGGCTAGGGGGCGTGCGGAGGCTGAAAAAATCAATCCCTTTTGAAAAATGTCTAGTAGTGTGAGCGGACAGTTTTGCCCCGGTGCTCCGGCGGGCCGCTGCCGGTTAATCCGTAAGAGGCTGGGATATTATGGATGGTAATTTTTTCGATTTCGGGAAACCTTTCCTTTTCCAGCCGCTCCGGGGGCTGCAAGGTTAGGCAAAACTGCATTTCTCAAAGAAAACTCCAAAAGGTTCAAACATGCGCTGCTTATTTCAATTTTATTACAAAAGACAGACAAACAAAAAACAGTAATCCGCTCATGGGCCTACTTACGCGTGTTAAAGGTTTCCTCTCCCGCATTGGTCTCGAACCCGGGCCCCGCTGGAAGCGGGTAGCTATCATAATGATGGCTACCGTAGTAGGGCTGGGCGTCTACGTGCTCCACATCAGCCACGCCACTTCGTACCTGACGGACGACCCGCAGGCCTGCGTCAACTGCCACATCATGATGCCGCAGTACGTCACCTGGCAGAAAAGCTCGCACCGGGAAGTAGCTACCTGCAACGGCTGCCATGTACCGCACAACAATATTTTCAACCAGTATTTTTTCAAAGCCAAGGACGGGCTTTACCACGCCACCATTTTCACGCTGCGCGCAGAGCCGCAAGTCATCCGCGCCCTCAAGCCATCACAGGCGGTGGTACAGAGCAACTGCATCCGCTGCCACAAAGATCAGGTGGCCGACCACAAGCTGGAGGCTTTCGTGGAGGGCCATATCGAAAACCGAACCAACCGCACCTGCTGGGATTGCCACCGCGGCGTGGCCCACGGCAGGGTCAACAGCCTTTCCTCCGTAGGCAGCGTGATCGAGCCGATTGAAGTACACTTCCCTGACCAACAGGATGTGGTGCCGGACTGGCTGGAAGAATCAATGAAAGAAGCACAGCAAAAAACCGAATCAGAATGAAAGATTGGATACTCTTTGGCCTGACCGCCGTCGTCGTTTTCTTACTCGCCATGCTGGCTTATGTAGTCGTTGACCGCAAAGCCGAAGCCCGCTTCGCCTATCAGCCGAAGGTGGAGATTGAAGGTATTGAGCCGCGCGACTCCATCTGGGGCCTCAACTACCCCCGCGTTTACAATTCTTACATGCGCACGGCGGACACCTCCTTCAAAAGCCTGTACCTTACCTCGGGCTACCGCGATATCCTCAACGAGCAGCCGGAGCTCATTATACTCTGGGCCGGCTACGGATTTGCCAAAGACTACAATCAGCCGCGCGGGCATGTCTACGCTGTAGCCGACCTGCACAAAAGCCTGCGCACCGGCGCCCCGCTCGAAGAGGGCGAGGGGCCGATGCCCAGTACCTGCTGGACCTGCAAAAGCCCGGATGTTCCAAGAGTGATGAATGACATCGGCCCGGCCAATTTCTATTCGCAAACTTTTGCAGAGCTTGGCCACGAAATCTACAACCCGATCAATTGCGCATCCTGCCACGATGCGGAGGATATGTCTCTGAAAATCGCTTTACCTGCCCTGGCAGAAGCCTTTGACCGCCTTGGAAAAGACGTAAATGAAGCCACTCACCAGGAAATGCGAAACCTCGCTTGTGCCCAATGCCACGTAGAGTACTACTTTGGCGAAGAGAACTACCTGATTTTCCCGTGGGATGAGGGGATGACTGCAGAAGAGATGGCCGATTATTATGATGAGCGGGAATTTGCAGACTGGATTCACCCGCTCAGCCGAACCCCCATGATTAAGGCCCAGCATCCCGATTATGAGGTATTTACGACCGGAATTCACTACGAACGAGGTGTAAGCTGCTCCGACTGCCATATGCCCTTCAAAACTGAGGGGGCCATGAAGTTCACCGACCATCAAATTCAGAGCCCGTTAAGCAATGTGTCGGCATCCTGCCAGACCTGTCATCGCGAGAGTGAAGCGGACCTGGTGAAAAACGTATATGATCGGCAGGATATGGTCTACAACCTTCGCGACAAGCTTGCCGATCTTCTTGTCATAACGCATCTCGAAGCCGAATTTGCCTGGAACCGGGGTGCAACCGAAGATCAGATGCGTGAAGCGCTGCACAAAATCCGGCACGCTCAATGGAGATGGGACTATGCAGCAGCCACACATGGAGGCGCCTTTCACGCACCCCTG
>CAJXXJ010000674.1 GCA_913062745.1 uncultured Phaeodactylibacter sp. | reverse complement strand
GTTGACGCTGTTGCTGATGGTCTCGATGTGTGCCAGCATGCTGCAGTGGTCCGTAGCGGGTATGTTATTAATCGGCGCGCCGCCCAGTGAGGAAATGAGGGTGTAAAACCCTGCCAGGTCCTGTCCGGAAAGGTTGATTTCCAGCCGGTGTTCTTCCTGAGAGTGGAAGCCGGTAGAGATGGTATTGCCAAACAGCAGTGCGAGCGGGTCCGGCTCGCCGGTGAATAGCGTGCCGTTGTAGCCCGGATAGCGGTCGTTTTAAAAAGCGGGCCATTTAAATAGCAGCGTAAATTAACTTGACAGAGATAACGCTGCTGCACGGTTGCTGAAGCGCAACGGTACTGCAGGTTTGCCTGATTGGTACAGCATGCGCGTATAACCTCTGCACCAAATAAGCTGCGCGCTTTTGGTAAAATCCTTAATTTTGGCATACAGGCCGGCCTTCCGTACACATAAGGCCGGCAATTGACCGATCAACCACTTGACCTTTATGAAACTGCAATTTGTCCTTTCTTTATCCTTGTTTTTGGTGCTGTCTGCCTGCACCTCAGAACAGCCCACATCCGAAGCGTCCCGGCTGGGAGATGCCCATTTAGCGACGAGCGGGGCGGAAGCTGCTTTGCCTCACTTTGAGCGCGGCCTGTTGTTGCTGCACAGCTTTGAATACGAAGACGCCCGCGAGGCATTCATCGCGGCGCAGGAAGCCGACCCGGATTTCGCGATGGCCTACTGGGGAGAAGCGATGACGCACAATCAGCCGATCTGGCACCGGCAGCAGTACGAGGAGGGGCAGGCTGCGCTGAAAAAACTCGGAGAGCGCCCGGAGACCCGTTTGGCGAAAGCCGCTACCGGGCTGGAAAAAGATTTGCTGAAAGCCACGGAAATTCTGTTCGGGGAGGGCGAAAAAACGGAGCGGGACCAAGCCTATTCGGACTACCTCGGGCAATTGCACGAAAAGTACCCTGACAATCAGGAAGTAGCTGCCTTCTATGCGCTGTCCTTACTGGGCGCAGTGCCGGTGGGGCGGGATGAAGAAGCTTACGAAAAAGGCGCAGTTATCGCGCAGGGTATTCTGAAGGAAAACCCCAGGCACCCCGGCGCACTCCACTACCTGATCCATTCCTACGACGACCCCGGGCACGCCAGTCTTGCCCTCGATGCGGCCAACAGTTACGCCAAGGTAGCACCGGATGCGGCCCACGCGCTGCACATGCCTTCCCACATTTATGTAGCGATGGGCATGTGGGAGGAGGTCGTGGCCTCCAATATCGAATCTTACGAGGCAAGCGTAAAACGAATGGAGCGAAAAGGCCTTGATCATGACGCGCGCAGCTACCATGCTTACCAATGGTTGTTGTACGGCCATACGCAACTGGGGAACACGGAGGAAGTTATCGACATTCTGCAAAAGATGGCAAAGTATACCGAAGAGCTGCCGTCCCAAACAGCCCGGTCTTATTTGGTGCGTATGAAAGGCCATTTCCTGGTGGAAACGCAGCAGTGGGACCACGAGCTGGCAAGCATCGAAGTGGATTTGGAGGGGCTGAATATCAGCCATCAGGCAGTCGGCCATTTTCTGGACGGCATGCAGGCGTACCGCGCCGGAGACGAAAAGAAGCTTGCGGCCATCATCGATACATTGGCTGCTAAGCGTCAGCAAGCTGCATTGGAGATGGTCAACAAGGGGGTGCCAATGTGCAGCGCCGGTGGCAGTTTCGGTAAACCTAATAAAGTAGATGTCGGGCAAGCGCGGGTGATGAACCTGGAGCTGATGGCGTTGCTGGCCCGGCTGCGGGGAGATGAGCGTAGGGCGAAAAAACAGATGATGCGTGCGGTGGTCACACAAAACAACCTCAACTACACCTATGGCCCTCCTGAGATTATCTACCCGGCTTACGAGTTTTATGCGGACTACTTACTGGAGACGGGCCGCTACGAAGAAGCGCTGGTGCAGTATGAACGTGCACTGAAACGGGGCCCGGGACGTCGGCGGGCCTTGGCAGGGAAGGCGGAAGCAGAGCAGGCGCTTGCTGCTGTGGTGCAATAAGCCGGTTAAAAACGTCCGTCTTATGAATGACCGGTTGCGCTATTTTTTGCGGCTTTTTCTTTATTTCGGGCCCATATTTTTGATTTTGAATATACTGGCTGATGCCCCTTACAGTGATGAGGAGGCTAACTGGGCCGTCAGTATCATCACCGGGCTGGCGACTGCTGCCCTGATTGCCGGCTTGATGCTCTACTTTGAGCTGCGCGGGCTCCGTCGGGCAGGAGTGGAAGAACCGGGCTGGCCGGAACTCGGTGGCGACTACGGGGAAGTGCTTTCGCTGCCGCTCAGCTGGCAGGAAGTCAGGCAGGTTTTTGAGGGGCACGGGACCCTCATGGCAAAGGAAGAGGCCACCGGGCAGCAGGAGTTTGAAATTCTTAATCGGGTATACGGGCACTACGGCAAGCACCGGACATTCCTGGTCCTGGAGAACACTACATCAACCGGCTGCAGTGTCCGCCTGGAAAACCGCTCTAAAAACGCTTGGCGCTTATCAGATATGGGGTTCAGCCGCAAGCAGTATGAGGAAGTAAGAGCTGCCCTGCAACGGGAAGCAGCCCGGGCATAAAAAAACAACCGCAGCACCCTTGCGGGCACTACGGCTGTGTGGGGGGAATCTAGTTCTTTAAAGCTGGCATTTGCAATTTGTAACACAAACCTCTATCTATGTCACAAGATGCTGCAAGATAGCAATTAGCTGCCTGATTTATAAATTGCGTTGACCTTTGTATTGCTCTGTGGGAGCTTTTCTTTAGGCATAAAGTAAACCCTTCCACCGTTGAGATGAGTGTGTACTGCAGCAATGTCTGATAAATCGACGCTTTCCTTTTGTTTTTCGTCGTGTATTTTTACCGTGTCACTTTTTTCAGAAAAATCTCCCCACGCGTGTGTATCGTCGGCTACAAACAAGGTGTCTACGTC
>CAJXXJ010000673.1 GCA_913062745.1 uncultured Phaeodactylibacter sp. | reverse complement strand
TAATCCTAATGAAGAAATTTTCATATAAACTGTAGTTGAAGCGGCACCGCATTACAACTGAAGAGCTGCAGGGCGGACAGCCTTTTCATCAAAAGAGACCGGTAAGGAGGCAAATAATACATCCGCAAAAACTTTCTGCGGGCATTCCCGGTTTTTTAAAGAGTTCGACTACGTGAAAATCGAATATCACTGATGGCTAATCGCAAAGTTTCGCTTAAAGCACGCCTGATTTTATATCATAAAGGTAAAATTTTACTACTCAAACAAACCAAACCCAACGGCGGCAATTATACGCTGGTGGGCGGTACGGTGGAAAATTTCGAATACGCCCGGCAGTCTCTCATCCGGGAAAGTTATGAAGAAGCCGAGGCTAATATGATGTCCGCGCGTCAACGCGTGATCGAATTGCAAGAACGGCGCGGGATTTTGTCAGCTGATCGCGAGGTTGCAACCGTGTTCCAGCAGATCTCGAATTTCGAGCTGCAATTGCAGGAAGAAAGACTGCGCTTGAGTGAACTGTTATCGAACCCTCGCCCCAACTCGACCCGTGTTGAGGTGGCTGAACGCAATATCGCAAGCCTTGAAACCTTAATCGAAAGCCTGCGCAGTGGCCTGACCGATACGGATACAGGCGAAACCTCGCTTGCACGGGTGCAGTCGGAATTGATGGTGGCTGAGACCGATTTAGAAACACGCCAACAAATGCTCAGCCAAGCTCTGCAACAGATGGAGGGCGCACGGATCGAGGCCAATCGCCAAACGCTTTACCTCTCTATCGGGGTCTTTCCTATCGCCCCTGACGAGGCGGCCTATCCGCGCAGTTTTGAAAATACATTGCTTGCCTTCCTTGTGTTTTCGGGCATCTACCTGTTGATATCAATGACAGCATCCATTCTTCGCGAACAGGTATCGGCGTAAAAACTATGAGAGACGTGCAAATCGGAAATCTGACGGTCGGCAACGACCGCCCGCTCACCCTTATTGCGGGGCCTTGCCAATTGGAAAGCGCAGACCATGCGCAGATGATTGCAGGTATCCTAAAAGAGGCCTGCGAAAAGGCAGGCGCGCAGTATATTTTTAAGGGCAGCTTTGATAAGGCCAATCGCACCTCACTTAATGCCGCGCCCCCCTTGGGCTTGGATAAAGGCCTTGAGGTTTTGGCATAGCTGCCGAAGCTTCAACCCGCTATTTAGTAGCTTAATGAAGCTACACCGCTTCAAAAACATACTTAAATAACAGGAAAAACCTCTGATGCATGTCTAAAATTAGCAGTTATTTGCTTAACTGATGCTATAACGGTGGTTAAATTTGAAAAATTGCATAGCTGCTATATTTCATGCGGCACTTGGGAAGGTGGTTATATCATTACCGGCCTATGCCCCTCAAACACCGGCTGCCGCTCATCCTTTTCCGAAAGGATAATCTTATCGGCCGGAAGTTCCCAGTCGATACCGATAGAAGGGTCATCGTAGCGGATGCCGCCCTCGTGCTCTTTGGAGTAGAAATTATCGCACTTGTAGAAAAACTCAGCGGTGGGGCTAAGTACAGCGTAGCCGTGTGCAAAACCGCGCGGCACAAAAAGCTGCCGCTTGTTTTCGGCACTCAGCCGGATACTGAACCAGCGGCCATAGGTAGGGGAAGACTTGCGGATATCCACGACCACATCGAGCACCTCGCCTTCAATAACCCGAACCAGCTTGGCCTGCGCGTGCTCCCCCACCTGATAGTGCAGGCCGCGCAGTACGCCGTAGGTCGAGCGCGCCTGATTGTCCTGTACAAAGTCGGCATCAATGCCGGCTTCTGCAAATACTTTTGCGTTGTAGGCTTCGTAAAAATAGCCACGTTCGTCCTCGAAAACGCGGGGCTCGATAATCTTCAGCCCCGGTAGTGGCGTATCCAAAATTGGCATAGTTAGGGTGTTTGAGGGGCCAAGATACGCCCCGCATATTTTTTTAACAACTCGCAAAGCAGCTTCCGCTACTTTTTACGGAAGAAAACTCCGATCGGAACGCCCGTGAAGTCAAAGTGCTTGCGCAGTTGGTTCTCCAGATAATTTTTGTAATTCTCCTTTACGTGCTTTGGGTTATTGCAGAAAAAGGCGAATGCCGGATAGTAAGTCGGCAGTTGCGTCACGTATTTGATCTTGACAAAACGGCCGCGGTGGGAAGGCGGCGGGTAGCGCTCAATCGCGGCGAGCATCACCTCATTAAGCTGTGAAGTCTTGATCTTTTTGCTGCGGTTTTCGTACACCTGCAGGGCAGCTTCCACGGCCTGGAAGATACGCTGCTTCTCCAAAACAGAAATGAAAACGACCGGCACATCAGAAAAGGGCGCGAGCCGGTTGCGCAGCTCCTTCTCATAGTCCCGTGCTGTATTGGTTTCCTTCTCCAGCAAGTCCCACTTGTTGACGAGCAGCACCACGCCCTTGTTGCGGCGCTGCGCCAGCCGGAAGATGCTCATATCCTGCGCCTCGATGCCGGTCTGCGCATCAATCATAAGGATACAGACATCGGCTTCCTCTATGGCCTTAATGGCGCGCATGACGGAGTAGAACTCAAGGTCTTCGTGCACCCGGCTTTTCTTGCGGATCCCCGCCGTGTCCACCAGCAAAAACTCCTTGTCGAACTTGGTATACCTGGAGTGGATGGAATCCCGGGTGGTACCAGCGATCTCCGTCACAATATTGCGCTCCTCGCCCAGCAGCGCATTGGTCAGCGAAGATTTGCCCACATTAGGCTGCCCCACTATCGCGAAGCGCGGCAGGCGGTCTTCCACCGGCTGCTCCTCCTCAATATGCTCCACCACCTGATCCAGCAGGTCGCCCGTGCCGCTGCCGGTAACGGAAGACAGGAAAAAGGTATTGTCGAAGCCCAGGCTCCAGAATTCGTTGGCCTCAATCAGCCGGTTGTGGTTGTCCACTTTATTGACTGCCAGAAATACCGGCTTCTCGGTGCGGCGCCGCATCCC
>CAJXXJ010000672.1 GCA_913062745.1 uncultured Phaeodactylibacter sp. | reverse complement strand
GGTTTGGGCGTAATGCACAAACCCGACGCACGAGTATACCGATAGTTATCGGCACAGGTATGCCGACCCGCCTGCCTTAGCATGTCGGGCAGGCACGAAGTCATGTTTGGCCCCGATGGCTATCGGGGAAACTACTTCGTCGTCGGTACAGCATAATCTGCTTGAAAACGAAGATGACACATGACTAAACCCAACGTACTTATAGTTGAAGACGACCCTATTATTGCGGCAGACCTGGAGGACTTACTGGATGAAATGGGCTACGGGCGAACTGCGACCGTGGCCAGCGGAGAAGCGGCCCTGCTTTCCGCCCGGCAGTCTCCGCCGCAGCTCGTTCTGCTTGACATACAGCTGGAAGGCGAACTGGACGGCATCGACACCGCCAACCGCCTGGCCGTGGAGCACCCGGTGCCTGTGATTTTTCTGACCAGCAATACCGATAAACGCACCTTCGGCCGGGCTAAGGCCACGCAGCCCCACGCTTTTTTATCCAAACCTTTCCGGCCTGCCGATCTGCAGCATGCTATTGAACTGGCTATGAGCAAAGCCACTCCCACACCCCCTGCCCAAATACCGGCCGCTCCGCTGAAAGACCGCATCTTCATCAAGTCTAAAGACCACATGGAAAAGGTCATGATCGAAGATATCCTCTGGGTGGCTGCCGAAGATTATTACTGCTCGGTGGTGACCGCCAAAAAGAAGCACCTGGCGACGATGACGCTTAAAAAATTCAGCGAAGGGCTGGAAACAGACCTTCTGGTGCGCTGCCACCGCTCTTACATGGTCAACCTCAACCGGGTAGACCGCATGAGCGACCACTACCTGTACATCGGCCGGCAGCAAATCCCGATCGGCAAAGCCTACCGAAATGGAATAAAGGAACGCTTACAAACACTTTAATTTACGCTATCCAAACGCCGCGACGATGAAAGATACAGGGCTGCTGTTTTTAATTTGCATTGCCTTTCTCCATTCCTCAACTGCACAGTCTGGAAAAATTGACAGCCTGCGGGAGCAGCTCCGCCCACCCAAACCCGAGGCTGCGCAGGTGGGGCTGCTCAACGAAATTGCTAACGAGCTGAACAGCTATGACCTCAGGGAAGCGCTAACGTACGGATGGCAGGCGCTCCCCCTGGCTGCCACTGCAGCTAATGACAGCCTTACCGCTGAAGTATACATCACACTGGGCCGTACCCATGCCAACAGCAGTGCGCCGGACTCTGCCCTCTTCTACTTCGACAAGGCACTTGCCATATTCCGGCAGCTGGACGACTCCGCCGGGCAGGCAGATGTATTGTCCAAGCTGCAGTGGGTGAGCAACTACCTGGGCGAATACGAACGTGCCGTAGAGCTTGCTTTCGAGAGCCTGAAGATCCGGCAAGAACAGGGGGAGCCCAAAGCAACCGCTATGGCTTACACGGATGTTGGCCAGGCACTAATCTCGCAGGGTAAACCCGAAGAAGGGCTGAAGTATGCGCTGATGGGCTTGCGCCAAATGGAAGCGCTACCCTCTCCTCTGATGGATATCGGCGTGGGCGCACAGCTGGTAGCGGACACCTGCCTGGACCTTGGGCAGTTGGACTCAGCGCTGTACTTCGCGGAGCGTGCCCTGCAGGTGCGACGGGAGGACGGGGATCAGATAGACATTGGGCTGAGCCTCAATACCCGGGGGAATATCTACAAATTTATGGAGCGCTACGACGAAGCGCTGGCGGATTACGCGGAAAGCAATACCATTGCCCGGTCTGCAAGCTTCACCGGGCTGGAAATGGCTACCCTCAATAATACCGCTGACGCCTATTTGAGGCAGGGCGAATACGCCAGAGCATTCCCCATTCTACGGCGCCTGCAACAGCAGGTACAGGAAACCGGCGAGCAGTTTAAGGAACCCGAGATCCTGTTGCTGCTATCCGAATCTTTTGAAGGCATGGGCCAGCTGGACTCCGCCCTGCACTATTACAAACAATCAGCCCTGCTGAATGACAGCCTGCGCACCGAAGCGGCGGACGCCCGGGTGGCTGAGCTGCAGACGCAATACGAAACCGCCCAAAAGGAAGCGCTGATCGCCCGGCAGAAGGAAGAGCTCAGCCAGGCGCGGTTGATCCGCAATTTCTCCTTCGGCATCGTTGGGCTGCTGGCAGTGATTGCTGTATTGCTTTTCCTGGGCTACCGGAACAATAAGAAGAAGAACAAAGCCATCGAAGCGCTGCTGCACGAAATACACCACCGCGTGAAGAACAACCTGCAGGTCTTGTCCAGCCTGCTGCGCCTGCAGTCGCGCTACATCGAGGACGAGGGGGCGCTTGATGCTTTGCGCGAAGGGCAGAACCGCGTGGATGCCATGGGCCTCATTCATCAGCAATTGTACACGGGTGAAACCCCGGCTGCCCTGAATATGAAGTCTTATCTCGAAGAGCTGGGGGAAACGGTGCTGCATTCCTTTGGCGAAACCGCCGGGCGCGTGAAGATTGATTACCAGGTGGAATCCGTGGAGCTTGATGCCGATACGGCTATCCCGCTCGGGCTGATTGTTAATGAGCTGCTGACCAATTCGCTGAAGTACGCTTTCCCGGAAGGGCGGCAGGGGTGCATTACGATCCGGTTTAAACAGGAAGCCGGAGCAGGCTATTTGCTGAGCGTAGAGGATGACGGGGTGGGCAAAGCGCGGGCGGAGAGCGACAGCCGGAGCACAGCTTTCGGCTCCCGGCTGATCAAAGTGTTGGGGCAAAAGATCAAAGCCAGTGTTACCGAGCTGGACGGACAGGGTTACGGCATGGCTCTGCGTTTTGCGTAAGCGCAAAGGCGGGCCAGAGTTTCCCCTGGCCCGCACTTAAACAACTATTGGCATAGTATTTTTTGGGCTAATCTTACAGATCAATCTCGAAGCGGACCGGTACAAACAGCCGGTCGGGCCCGTAGTAGCGGCCTTCTCCGAAGCTTATTTCCGGCAAACGCTCCATGGCTGCTTTTATGGCTTG
>CAJXXJ010000671.1 GCA_913062745.1 uncultured Phaeodactylibacter sp. | reverse complement strand
TTTCGCCCGGCAGGGCAGCCTATTCGAGGAGTAAGGTCTCCAAGTAGTGCTCCTGCACGCCGAAATCCTGCTTCAGCTGCTCGGCCTGCTGCCGCGCCTCCGGGTTTGCTTTTCCCTTTATACCTACGATCATCAGGTTTTTCGGCGTATGCTCAGTGGAGACAAATTCAAAGACTTTAGTTTCATAGCCCTGCTCTTCCATCAGCAGTGCACGCAGGCCATCGGTAACCAATTCGGCCTGCCGCTCCTGCAGTATGCCATGCCGGAGCACCGGCTTCAATTCGGCTGGCGGCTGCATGGACTTACGCACCTGTTTATGGCAGCACGGGGCTACAATGATGATCTCCGCTCCGGCTCTAACCCCTTTCGCAATAGCAATATCCGTGGCGATGTCACAGGCGTGCAGCGCAATCAGCATATCGATGCGCTCCGGCTGATAATCAAAAATGTCCTGCGCGCGGAAGGACAAGCCCGTGAAGCCAGCTTTGGGCGCCAGCTCATTACAGAAGTCAACCAGATTCTGCCGTAGCTCAATGCCCGTGACCGATGGCTGCAGCTTCCGGTTGTTGACCAGGTGGTCGTAGAGCGCAAAAGTGAGGTACCCCTTGCCAGAACCCATATCCACGATGTGCGGCTGCTCCGGAAATTGGCCGTGCTGCTGCAAAAGGCTGTCTACAATTTCAATGTATTTATTGATCTGCCGGAATTTCCGCTGCCCGTCCGCCCGCACTTTGCCGGAAGCACTGCTGATGCCCATAGCATGCAGGTAGGCGTTGCCTTGTGCAGATATAAAGTACTGCTTCTTTTTGTCGTGCTGCTGCACCGGGGCAGCCTGCTGACTGGCCTTACGGCGAAAGAGCCTCGGCTTGCGCTTGCGGTTGTACTGCAGGCTCAGGTCAGCCTCCGTTGTAAACAGGTCTGCATTCAGAAAGTCATGCCCCACCCAAAGGCCTACCATGGCGGTGCCCTCCGCCACAGAATGGTTCTTAGTCACATCGCGGGTCGCATAACGCAGCGTAAAAGAAAGGACTTTTTCGCCTTTCAATTCGATTAAGCGCCCGTAGACGTTTTTAAAATCTTTATCTTCCCCTCCTGATTTGCTCAGCGTCAGCTTGACGAACTTGCCCGCCGACAGGCTGTGCTGCAATGCCTGCAGAAATTCATCTTTTGGTTCCATACTGATATAAAGATACGGTAGGCCCAATAGTTCTGCGCTCCACAATTCAAAAAGACTCAATCGCTTTAGTATGAAAAAAGGACTTAATTTACTGCTGCTGCTTTTCCTGAGCTATTCCCTTGCTGCTCAGGCCACTTTCCCGCAAAACGGCGTGGAAGACCAGCGCGAGCGCTTCTACGCACTGACCGGCGCAAGCGTACACACCGATTACGAGACCGTAGTGGAAAATGCCACGCTCGTCATCCGCAAAGGGAAGGTAATTTCCGTAACCGCCAACGGCAGTGTGCCGGAAGGCGCGGTACAGATCGAAATGCAGGGTAAGCACATCTACCCGGCCTTTATTGATGCCTATTCCGACTATGGCATGCCGGAGCCCAAAGCGGAAGGAAAAGAGCCGGAGCGCAAGCCCCAAATGCTCTCCAACAAAGAAGGCGCTTACTCCTGGAATGAAGCTTTAAAGCCGGAATTCCGCGCTCATGAGCACTTTACGCCCGATGCTAAAACCGCCAACCAACTGCGGGAAGCCGGCTTCGGCACCGTGGCTGCACAGCGTATGGACGGCATCTCCCGCGGTTCCGCCACACTCGTAGCCCTGGGAGACGAGCGCCCGCACGACATGATACTGATGCCTCAGGCAGCGCACGCCCTGTCCTTCCGCAAAGGCACTTCCACGCAAAGCTACCCCAACTCCCTGATGGGCATGATCGCCCTGCTGCGCCAAACCTACTACGATGCGCAGTGGTACGAACAGCAGGCAGAAGGCGTCAACCTTTCCCTCGACGCCTGGAATCAACTGCAGCAGCTTCCTCAGTTATTTGCCGTAGGCGACCGCCTCGAAGTACTGCGGGCAGCCAGGCTCGGTGCTGAATTTGACAAAACCTACATCATCAAAGGCAATGGAGATGAATACCAGCGCCTGGAAGAAATGGCTGCGCTGAATACGGCATTCATCCTCCCCCTCAACTTTCCGGAAGCCTACGATGTGGAAGACCCCTACGATGCGCAGCAAATAACCCTGGCGCAACTTAAGCACTGGGAAATGGCACCAGCCAACCCAGGCCGTTTGGCGGAAGCCGGTATACCCATCTGCCTGACAGCAGACGGGCTCGACAAGCCCGGCCTTTTCCTGAAGCATCTGCGCAAAGCCGTGCAGTACGGCCTAAGCGAAAGCGATGCCCTGAAAGCCGTCACCCAAACTCCTGCCGCTCTGCTCGGTGCAGAACAGCAGCTCGGCAGCCTGGAAAAAGGTAAAATCGCCAGCTTCATCGTCACCGACGGTAGCTTGTTCGATGCCGGCACAGAGATCAAGCAAACCTGGATCAAAGGCAAAGCTTACGCCAAAAAAGAGATTGCCCAAAGCGTGCAAAACGGCACTTATGAGCTGAAAACAGGCGCTGAAACTTACGTGCTCGAAGTGGAAGGCAGCCCCGACAAGCCTAAGCTGCAGATCAAAAAAGATACCACCGAGATCAAAGTGAGCTTTGAACAAACCGACGAACTGCTCACGCTCAGTTTCGCCCCCGACAGCACCGGCCGTGTGCGCCTTTCCGGCACGCAGCAAGGCCGCCGCTGGAGCGGGCGCGCGACGCCGGGCGCGACGTGACGGCCGGCATTTCCATCCATCACCTGACGCTCAACCTGCTCGACATCGGCGACTATCGCAGCTTCTTCAAGCTGACGCCGCCCCTGCGCGACGAGGACGACCGGCTCGCCATGGTCGAGGCCGTGGGCGCGGGGCTGATCGACGTGCTCTGCTCGATGCACACGCCGCAGGACGAGGAGAGCAAGCGCCTGCCCTTCGAGG
>CAJXXJ010000670.1 GCA_913062745.1 uncultured Phaeodactylibacter sp. | reverse complement strand
CCTGAAGCACCAAACTAATTGTCACCATAACTTCCCCTTTACATGATCGTCCGAATTCCGACTTTGTTATTCTTCCTGTTTGCTTTCAGCCTGCTGCGCGGGCAAATCATCGTGCCGCCGGCGGACGCCATCTGGTCTGCGGAAGCAGTCAGCCGGCTGCACTTTGACCCCGACTGCGGCAGTATGCGCCCGGTGGAGGCTATCCCGCTGAAGGTACAGCAGCCCCGGGCTATGGCTGCCAGCCCCAGCCCGTTTACTGATGCCCTGACAGCGCACATCCGCAGCGGCAACTGGCCCGCTTATTCGCCGCAGCGTTATCAGCCGATCCCCCACGACAAGGCGATGCAGCTGTTTGTGCGCACCGACAGCATCATATCCTTTGATCCAGAGACGTACGAAGAGAGCATTACGGTTGTACAGACTGACCTGCTTTCCGGCTGCGAAGACTTCCTGGTGCGGCAGCTGTGGTCGTACAGCGATGCGGATGGCTTCAGCGCACAGGCGGTAGCGATTGCACCGGTGCTGCCGGGCCCGGAAGAAAGCGCTTACGCCCCCGTTTGGTTTGCGCTGCCTGAGGCCAAAGCCCGCTACAACGAGCCTACCCACCGCCGGGTGACGCAGGCGACGCTGTTGCAGTACGCCTTGCCCGAGCAGCAGATGCAGGATTTGAGCGGCAGCCTGCCTGATTTCAAGCGCAATTTGCTGCAGCAGTTTCAGGAAGGGCAGATCACCGGCTACCGGCGGGACCGCAGCCGCATCCCGGCTTCGGAGATTGAAGGCATTTTCAATGCTACGGATACCATTTTCACTATTGACCCGGAGACGTACACCGAGAATTTTGAAGTGGTGGAGCGCGAATTCCGCTCGGAGGATGTGACGGCATTTTTAGCGGAGCAGGCGTGGTACTTCGAGCCTCGCAGCGGCCGGCTGCAGTGTGAGTTGCTGCGCTTTGCCCCGGCCCGCCCGGTGGTAGACGAGTTTGGCACGCTGCGGTACTTCGAGCCTTTATTCTACTGGCAGCGCCGCTGACCGCTGTTGGATCAGCACGCGGGCACAGGCTTTGGAAAGTTCAAGGCCGAGCCCGATTTGATGCAGGCTTTTGCGGGCAGCGGATACGGAACTGAAAGCCATTTCGGTACGTAAGCGCAGGCTGCCGGGCAGTCCGGTGGCGTTGAGGGTTTCATACCCGAGCTCCTTACTTAGCAATTCAGTAAGGCTGCTCAGCGGATAGTCGAGCAGCAGCGCCTGCCGCAGGTGTGGCTCCTGATACATCCGGGCGCTGTCACCTTCAGATTCATATTCCTGCAGCCGGCTGCGGTCGGTGAGGGTGATGTCGTAGGCCCGCGGCAGGTTGTCCCAGTCGAGCTGCAAACGGTACCGGTCGATCAGCTGCCGGAGCACGCGCGAGCGGCCGTCTTCCAGGCTGTACTGCGGTGAGCGGAAGGCAATATACAGCCGGGGGTCATTTTCAAAATGCTGATAATGCACCTGGCCGGGCTGCAGCCCCAGTAATTGCGGCAGCACCTCGCTAAGCCGCTGCCCGTCGAAGACAAAGCCATCGGCGCTTTCCCGGTATTCCCCTTTGCTGCCGCCTTCGCGCAACTGCAGCTCGTAATCCCGCCTTGCTTCGATATTAAAGCCGAAGGCCTGCGGGAAGAGCATCAGGCTGTCCGGCGCAACCTCCACGATAAGGTGAGAAAAGTAGGCTGTGCTGGCCCCCTGCATCCGGAACAGCCGCTTTTGCAGTTCGGGATGGGACAGGGAGTCGGCCACCCACATTTCCGGATAGCGCTCGTGCCCGTGTATGGACAGGCGCAACTGCCGGATGGGCAGCTCCTGATCGCCGACGAGCAGCCGCAGCGGTTGCCGGATGTTGGCGCGGAAATCCCAGAGGTTGTAGTTGATGCTCATGGGCAGGGCTTCCATATCGCCCCACTGCAGCTTGACTTCGGGGCCGGTGTATTCCATAAATTCCGGCAGCTCTTTCCAGCCTGGCCCGTCCGACAGCACGGTGGCGTAGCGGATTTCCTGCGTAAAAAATATCTGGTCGCGGTCGGTCAGCAGCCGGCGGCGGGTGCGGAAGCCCGGCACGTGGATGATTTTGTAGAGGCTGTTTTGCCGGTAGAGCTGGTAGATCTTTTGCGTTTCCGCCGCTGCGGTATCGATGCGCAGCACGGGCCGCTGCCCGGTTTCCTGAATCACCTGGAAGCCGAAAGACTCTTCGGTAAACTGCGGGTTAGAGACTTCGACGAGCGGCTGATAGGGCTCGAATGGGTCGGTGATTTTGATGCGGATGGCTTGTACGCGCAGCCCGTTTTCGGCCTCGAGCCGCAGGTAGACCTCATCGCCGGGCTGTACGCTTTTGCGGAAGCTGGCCACTTCTTCCGGGCCGAGTTGTTGCCGTTCTGCGCCGGTTTCAAAGCGGCGGGCGTTGCCGCGGTGCAGGTGGAGGCGGGAGATGGGCAGGGTATTCCCTTTGTGCAGCAGCTGCAGTTCCTGCGCGATCATTTGCCGGAAGGCATCCACCTTCATTTGAATACTGCCGGTGTAGATGTCGGGGCTGGCGTAGCGTTCGAGGGGGATGCGGGTGTTGCCCCACTGCAATTGCAGTTCACTGGCTTCTTCGGGGGCTTCGTTGATAGGCAGGCGTGCCGGGGCGTTGCCGGCGGGTTCGGGCTGGCAGGCGATGAGGCTGAGCAGGAATAGGATCAGAATGGGGCGGAGCATGGTGCTTTGCGGATGTTGATTTATTAAGATAGGTGTATTTAGCGAGATTTGTTGCTAAGAAAATGTTAATAGACTTGACAAGTTTCCCTGGCAACATACAGGTTCTTGTCAAGTCTTGTCCAGATAAAAGTTTCCCCGGCAACATACGGGCTCTTGTCAAGTCTTGTCCAGGGAAGGTGCTTTTTCGGGGCCCGGGGAAAGGCTAAGGCAGAGGTTGAGACGGAGCAGCTCCGATAGGGATTGGAGCTATGGCGCCGGCC
>CAJXXJ010000669.1 GCA_913062745.1 uncultured Phaeodactylibacter sp. | reverse complement strand
ATCGGCACCGTATACGGTCGGGCTGAGGATTGCATCCGGCAGTCAGACCTCGTCATTTTGGCTGTCAAGCCGCAGGACTCTGCCGCGCTCTTGCGTCAGTTGCAGCCCCTTATCGACCCGCAGCAGGTCTTCCTCTCTATCATGGCGGGCGTGAAGATCGAAACCATAGCAGCTGCGCTAAAAGCAGCCAAAGTAATCCGCGCCATGCCCAATTTGCCGGCGCAGATCGGTATGGGGATGACGGCCTTCACCTCCTCCGCCGAAGTGACGCGTATTGAGCTCGTCATGGTACAAAACCTGCTCAACACCACCGGCAAAACCGTCTACGTGGCCGAAGAGTCCGCAATTGATGCTGCTACGGCCATCAGCGGCAGTGGGCCGGCCTACGTGTGGTTTTTTATGAAATCCATGATGGATGCAGCCCGCGGCATGGGTTTCAGCCATTCTGAAGCTGAGCTGCTCGTGAGCCAGACCTTCCGGGGCGCCATTGAGCTGTTTAATAAGACCGACTTCACCTGCGAGGAATGGATTACCAAAGTGTGCTCGCGCGGCGGCACCACTGAAGCAGCGCTGGCCAGCTACGAGCGTAATCTGGTGCGCGACGATATCATGGCCGGGGCGCAGGCTGCACTCGACCGGGCGGTGGAATTGGGCAAAGCAGAATAATAACGGTATCTTAACTCATAATATATGTGAATGCTCGTTATACCCGTAAAGCAACCAACACCTGATGGATAAATCCCAAGCCGTTCAACAAGCCCGCGAACTCGTCAGCAAAGCCAAACAGGAGAAAGCCCTGGACGTGCTTCTGGAGTTCTTTGCCCAAGACCCACGCTACCACCACCTGCAGCGGAAAGCCCGGCAGGTGCTCGCGCAGTACAAGCGGGCCGAGCGGGACGCGATGCTGGGAGTTGCTGACACCCGCGCTACTGAAGTGGCTTACAACCGGGTGACGCAAAACGTGCTGAAGCTTGCTGATTACCTCGAAGAAGAGGAACTGAACCCCGGCAGGCTGGACGGGGAAAAGCGCCGGCAGCCGTGGGGGATGATCATTGCCGGTGCCCTGGCCCTGCTGCTGGCCGCCGGGGCTGCCTGGTATTTTACGGGTGAGGCTCCCGGCGAAGAGCCCGTGGCAGCTTCTGCCTGCCCGGAATTTCTGAATGAGGAAGATTTCCGAATCCTGCTTTTCCCCTTTCGCGAACTGAACGAAAACGGGCTGCGCCCTCATCTGGCCATAGGCGACCGTTTGTCCAAAATGAAAGAGCAGCACGGTATCAATTGTGGCATCCGTTTCTACAACATCGGAGAAGACAACCCCAACCTGTACCCCAACACCACTGCGGATGCCACAACACTCGGCGGAGAGTGCCGGGCGCAACTGGTCATCTGGGGAAGCGCAGAGCAGGCGGCCTCTTCCGCTATCATTCAAACCCGCTACCACTTCATTGATCAGGAAAGGCTGCCCCTGCATAAACTCACCGTTCAGGGCAACAGCCAAATTGATACCGTCACCACCTTATCAAGTATTGCTTCTCAGGGCATCATCACCGCCTCTATCGAGGAAAGCATCAAGCTGTTGTTTGGCATCATCGCCCACAGCTCCGGCAATCAGCCCGTAGCGCAACAGCTTCTGGAAGAGAGCCAGGAGGTGCAGGATTCCTCTGCTGCCCTGACGCGCGACATGATACTGGCAGACATTTACCTCAACCAGAATGACCGGCAGAAAGCTAACGAACTGTACGATGCCGTGCTGCAGCGCCACCCGGATTACCCGCTGGCCCTCAACAACCGGGCCTTGCTCTACTACCAAAAAGGCCTGTTTGCGGAAGCAGCCGGCGACCTCTCCAAAATGATGGCGCAGGATACCGCGGCTAACCCTCAGCTCCTGGAAATCAGAGCAGAGTCTTATTTGAAAAGCGATCAGCTGCAAAATGCCAGAAAAGACCTGCAGCAGCTGCAAAACATCAAGCCGAATACCGGGGTGGACCAAAAGCTCGATGAGGTGAACCACAAAATTGAACGGGAAGAGCGCATCAAAGCCAGTGCCGATGCTCAGCTCCGCATCAACCCCAATGATGCCCGGGCGCTAAAGCAAAAGGCGAATGCGAGCCGCAAGTTAGGCGACTACGGTGCCACGGTCTCTGCTTCGGAGGCTATACTCAGGCGCGACCCCGGCAATGTGGAGGCTTACGCCGAACTCATTAAAGCCTACCGGGAACAGTCGCAAACCAACAAAGCCCAGGCGGTATATCAGCGGGCAAAAGCAGCGGGTGTTGATACCACAAAGCTGAAAGCCCTACTGCCACAGCGGATGATTTTCTTTTCCCCAAAGATTAGGCTGCAGTAAGGAGTATATTTTCGCAAAATTGGGTAACTTTCTCGGCGATAATGTTTCACGTTTTTGCTGACAATCTGTTTCCTATGCCCGAATCTCAACTCCTCCATCTTTCTTTTTTGCTCATTGGCCTGCTTGCCGGGGGGCTGCTCGGCGCGCTCATTGCCTATTTCCGCTTTTCGCGAAAGCAGATTTCCAAAGCGGAGCTGGAACAGGGCTACGTAGCACGCCCGCTGTATGCGCAGCTGCAGGAGCAGTCAGATACCTGGCAGGCCGAGGCACAGGAAAAGAACGAAGAGAACCGTTCCCTTTCGGTCAAACTCGCCCGGCAGGAACAGCTGTGCCTGCAGCTGGAAGAACAGCTGCGTACGCTAAAAGCCGAAAACGAAAACACGGCGAAGCGCTTTCAGGCAGAATTTGAAAACCTGGCTAACCGGCTGCTGGAGGAAAAGAGTGCCCGCTTTACGCGGCAAAACCAGGAACAGCTCGGGCAATTGCTCAACCCGCTGCGGGACAAGATCAAAACTTTCGAGGCGCAGATTCAGCAGCGCTTCGTTGAAGAAACCCGTGACCGGGTAAGCCTGAAAAAGGAAATTGAAAACCTCCGGCTGCTCAATCAGCAGCTGAGCGAAGATGCCAACAACCTGGCGAGCGCCCT
>CAJXXJ010000668.1 GCA_913062745.1 uncultured Phaeodactylibacter sp. | reverse complement strand
AGAACCGTCTCGTCGATTTCGTGACCAATCCCGCTTAACACAGGCAGGGGAAATTCGGCAATGGCTTTCGCCAAAACATAGCTATCGAAAGCCGCCAGATCCAGCCGGGCTCCGCCCCCGCGAATGATCACTACTGCGTCGAATTGTGCTTTGCGGCGGCTAATCTTCTTAAGTTGCTGCTGCATTTCAGCTTCAACCCGCTCGCCCTGCATGGCCGACGGAAAGAGCGTGCAGCTAAAGGTCAGTCCGTACGCATTTCGCGTAAGCTGATCCATAAAATCGCGGTAACCAGCCGCCAGCTCGGAAGAGATCACCGCAATGCGTTGTATGGCTACCGGCAGAGGGTGCTCGCGATTCCTACCGATCAACTGCTCCGCCTGCAAGCGCTCCATGATGGCACGGCGCCGCATCTCCAATTGCCCCAGAGAGTACGCCGGATCAATATCTTCGATCATCAACTTGAACCCGTAGCGCTCGTGAAAGTCGACCTTCACCTGTAGCAACAGCTCCGTACCAGGCTGCAACAGTTGGGAAAGCTCCCGCCCGAGCTTGCGCTGCAGGCGCAGGAATTGCTGCCGCCAGATGACTGCCTCGGCCTGCGCAATGATCTCGCCTTCCTCGCCCTCCCCTTTTTGTACCAGGCTCAAAAAACAATGCCCTTTGGACCGGCCAAGCTGAAACAGCTCGGCACTGACCCAAAGGGCTTCTGATAAATTCAGCGCCAGTACGCGGCGGATATACTGATTGAGCTCGTATAGGCTGTGCTGCTCCATGCCTCAAAGGTAAGGAATTTCAGCTTGCCTGCTACGGCTCTGTTCAGGCTTCGATTTCCTGCGGGCGCTCGCCAAAGATGGCTTCGAGGTCTTTCTTGAAAGCGACTTCTTTCTTGAGCAGCAACTGCGCCAGCTCTTCCAGCTCGCTGCGGTGCTCGGTCAGGATGTCCAGCGTACGCTGATAGGCATTTTCCACCAGCCGGCTGACTTCTTCGTCTATGCGCTGTGCTGTGGCTTCGCTGTACGGCTTCTGAAAGGACTGTTCATTGCGGCCGGTGCTGTCGTAGAAACTGACGTTGCCGATTTCTTTGCTCAGCCCGTAGTAAGCGACCATCGTATAGGCTTGCTTGGTCACTTTCTCCAGATCATCGAGTGCGCCGGAGGAAACTTTCCCAAACATGATCTCTTCCGCAGCACGCCCGCCCAGGGCTGCGCAGATGCGGTCGATAAACTGATCTTTGGTATAAATCACATGCTCCTGCGGTAGGTACCAGGCGGCGCCAAGCGAGCGGCCGCGCGGCACCACGGACACTTTCAGCAGGTTATCTGCATGCTTGAGATACCAGCTTGCGGTGGCGTGGCCAGCCTCGTGGTGGGCGATGATATTTTTTTCTCCCTTAGATATAATCTTGCTCTTTTTCTCCAGGCCGGCGATGATGCGGTCGGTTGCATCGTAGAAGTCCTTCATTTCCACCTGTTCCTTGTCGCGGCGGGCAGCGATCAGAGCAGCCTCATTACACAGATTGGCAATATCAGCGCCGGAGAAGCCCGGCGTTTGTGCTGAGAGCGTATCCAGGTTGATATCCTCCGCGAGGCGCAGCGGCTTGGCGTGTACTTCAAGGATAGCCCGGCGCTCGGTCTTAGTGGGGAGCTCCAGGTAAATCTGACGGTCAAAACGGCCCGGGCGCAGCAGGGCGCGGTCGAGTACGTCTCCGCGGTTGGTGGCCGCCATAACGATCACGCCGGTATTCGTGCCAAACCCGTCCATTTCCGTAAGGATCTGATTCAGCGTATTCTCGCGCTCATCGTTGGACTGCAGCGCAGCGTTCTTGCCCCGCGAGCGGCCAATGGCGTCAATCTCATCAATGAAAATGATGCTCGGGCTGTTTTCCTTCGCTTTCTTGAAAAGATCACGCACGCGGGAAGCGCCTACGCCTACAAACATTTCAACAAACTCGGAACCCGAAATGCTGTAAAACGGTACTTCTGCCTGCCCGGCCACAGCCCGTGCTAACAGGGTTTTTCCGGTACCGGGAGGGCCTACCAACAGTACGCCCTTGGGTATTTTCGCGCCCAGCTTGGTGTAGCGGTTCGGATTTTTCAGGAAGTCGACGACCTCCTTGACTTCTCCCTTTCCCTCCTCCAGACCAGCCACGTCCTTAAAGGTAACGTCACTCTGCCCTTTCTGAAACAGCTTGGCTTTAGATTTGCCGATATCGAAGATGTTACCACCGCCGCCGCCCATGCCGCCGGGGCGCATGCGCCGCATGATGAATATCCAGATCGCAACGATGATAATGATCGGCAACATCCAGGACAGCGCAGTGCCCAGCCAGTCGGTGCGCGATTCGTAGGTCACTTCTATGGGCGGCTGATCTTCCCGTTGCTCCTGTGCCCGGTCGATTGCGTCGGAAAAGTTTTCCACGGAACCGATATTGAAAACGAAGTGGGGCCCGGAAGCCGAGGAGTCCACTTCAGCGTATTTGGACTGGGTCAGGGCTTCGGGTGTCAGGTATACCTCTGCCTGCTCCTTGTTGACTACGGTGATGCGCTCCACATCGCCGCTGCCCAGCATGCTGTTGCGAAAACGCGTCCAGGAGATTTCTTCCGCCTGGCTTCCGCCGAAGTAAAACAGCGCCTGCCCCAGCACTAGCGCGAGCAGCAAATAGAGGATCCAGGAAGTGGAATTGCGGGGTTTGCCCTTGCCGGGGCCCTGCGGGGAATTAGGTTTTCGTCCTTTGTTATTGTTAATCGCCATATATCGTTTTAGTATTTCCTCTAAAGGGAACGGGATGGCCCTGCAGGATGTTTTGTCCCGCTTTTTGCAGGCTTGGTGCCAATTTTTCCAAAAAAAATGGGGTCTGACTGTTAACATCTGACAGAATGAGCGGTTCCGGCAACAGATTCACATCAAAACAAACTTTCGAATATTATGGAAACATTAGGCAATGCGACCTTTGAAAATTACATAGGACTGAGGGAAGGCATCTCAGAAATGGCTTT
>CAJXXJ010000667.1 GCA_913062745.1 uncultured Phaeodactylibacter sp. | reverse complement strand
CAATGCGGCGGCGGCGAAAACCAACGAACACAACCGTAGGGCTGCGGGCTACATTAAGGCCTTGCGAGAGGCTGGCAAAGGCTGGAACGCCTGCGCAGCCTGACGCATCAAATCCATAATACCATGCAGGAGAACCCGGAAGAGGCAGAGCCGCTGTTGCGGAAATTGCGCGCACTGCTCCGGGAAGCGGATGAGGAATGAGCGTAAGGAGCAGCGCCGGGATGGCGCTGCTCCTTACACGCGACAGCAGCACTACCGGCCACAAATAATAGGCAGCACATCATCGTAATAGTTGACCAGCGAAATGCGGCGCGCCTTTCTCAAATCAGCGCAGGCTTTATCAAACTCCTGCCCGTCGAGGTAAGCCTGGCCCCGCATCAGCAGAAACTCTGCATTGTCCGGAAACAGCCCGATGGCCTCCGACAGTTTGTCAATACCGGCTTCCTTTTCCCCATCGTTAAACAGGACGGCTCCTTCGTTGGCCAGCTTATTGGCTTCTGTAAACTGTTCCACCCGGGTAGCGCACCCTTCGTTTTCCGGCAAAAACGGCAGGCTAAGGTCAAATGCAGTGGTCACTTTCCGCCCTTCATATACCGCCGGCTCCCACATGCCGGAGGTGGAGGTGGAAGCTGCAATAGCCGCATACCAGAAGTCGAAGCCCAGGTCGTTGTAATCCGTCAAATCAAGAATGCGTACGTTGCCATCCGGGCGCACCAGTATCTGAATCTCTATGCGGCCCACCATACAACTGTCGTAGCCTTCCTCCGGGTATTTCACCTCTTGCTCCAGATAGCTGGTCAGGGCTTCCGTACCCCCTTCAAATTCCAGCGGCTTTTCCGTTTCGATGTATATCGTATCCCGCCCGGCGAGGACGTACGGTTTTGCTTCCTCCAGCTCAAAGCGGATCGGCAGGGTGAACTGCGCACGCACCGGCGCTCCGTTCTTCATGCCCGGCACCCAGGCGATGCCGGCTTCGTTCATCTCCTGTACCACCCGCAGGACCTCAAGGCCGGCACCCCCGCCTATGTCTTTCAATATCTTCGGCTGGCTGATGCTGCCGTCCTTTTCTACTACAAAACTCACGACGACCTGGCCTTCCAGCTCTTGCTCACGGGCTTCCTGCGGGTAAACAATATACTGATACATGAACTTCAGCAGGCTCTGCTGCGCGCATTGGTTTTTGAAGGCTATGGTCGTATCCAATTGCTCACAGGCCGGAAAACGCGGCATCTCCTCCAGCGCTTTGTAGATTGTCGTATCGGTACTTTCAGCCTGCCCCCACAGCTCTGCACTGCTCAGAAACAGGCAAAGGGCGATGCCCATCAACCACTTCAGTGACTTCATTTTCTTCATTTATCCGTTATTTTTTCGATGCTTCCATCCATTCATTCAGTGTCTGCAATAGCTGCTCGCGCTGCTCTTCCGGCAAATTACGGATACGCGCGCTGCCGTGGTCTTTGCCCGGCATGATAAACCAGAGTGCTTCCACATCATCCGAGGGGGGCACGCCCGTGGCCGTCCAGGTATCCGTAGCGCCATAAATGTAGATCATTTGATCGGCACCGCGTTGCGTCCACTCAAAAACATCCTTCACAAACCCGGGCTCAAACCCGGGGGTGGCTTTGCCAGGCATAAATACCGCGCTGGGCTCCTCCTCCCTGATTTCCTGCAGCAATTCCCGGAAAGGTTCGGTACGGTAGCCGTAGTAGCCCATTTCATCTCCGGCCTGCCAGTAATGGGAGCCATAGGCAGTCATCGAGACATCCGCATAAAAATTCAGAGGCACTACCTTCAGGAAGTGTTCGAGCACGGTGTCCAGCTCAGCCGTTGCTTCCGGTATCTCTGCGCAATCGTTGCCCAGCTGCCAGAAAGAAAAGGGATACTCCAGCACAGCGTATTCGTACGCCTTTCCGACCCCCAAATAGTCGAAGGTCAGCTTTGCGCCTTTAGCGTACCAGCGCAGGCGCGGCAGCACTTCCTCCCGCTCCTGCAGCATGCGCATCTGCACATCGCGTATTGCGCTGCGGCAGGCATCGGTGCCTACGGTATCCAGAAAGCCGTAAATACGGTCGTCAGTCAGCTCCAGATTGAGCGGGGCGACGTATGGGACAGAGGCAGCCACATCGTTGGGGTAGAAATACCGGTAGAAGATGGTGGTTTGCCCCCCTTTGCTGATGCCCGTTGTGACCCAGGGCTCTTTGTACAGTTGCCCAAGCAGGGTACGGATGCGGTGCAGGTCGCCCGCCACCTGCTTCAGGTTGAGGTAGCGGTAGTCGAGGCTGTCCGGTACTGAAGTGCCAAAGTAGCGGTGCTCCACATCAATTTGATTGGCCTTTAGATAGCCAGTAAGCTCGTACATACGGTTAGAGGGGCCGATATACCCCTCGGTAGCCATCACCACCGGGGCATCAAAGCTGCGGTGGGTCAGGTAGGCCCGCTGATAAAAATAACCCCGCTCCGGTGCCTCGTGATCGACCGGCTGCCGGATATGCAGCTCGTAGGCCGCTTCGTAGCCCTCTGGCGTGTCGATAGCTTTGAAAATCAAATCCGGCAGGCCGTACAGCTGCTTTTCCAGTTCGCTTACCTGACTCCAGGCCGGAGAGGCAGCAACCAGGCAGAACAATAAAACTTGGATAGGGTGACGCATGTCATTCTGGTTTTGAATGCAAAGGTACAATTTTGCCCCAAGGGAGTAGGGAGTCAAAAGCGCCTCCCTAATACTAGGTATTTAGCGGGTATTTTAAGACTATCTAAACATAGTCTAAATAAACCTTTCTAACTTTGGGGGTGTATTTATGCAAAATCCTTATACGGCTATGAACAGAGGAATTGGATATAACGACTTGATTGATGACCTTATAGAGCGGCAGTATCAGGAAGAACGCCTTGACTTGCCGCCGGAGAAGTGGGAAGACCTCGTACCGGAAAACAGCATCACCCAAACTAAAGTAGAAGAACGCGACGGCATGTTCGTCGTCTACCTTGATGTGGTAGATCTGGAA
>CAJXXJ010000666.1 GCA_913062745.1 uncultured Phaeodactylibacter sp. | reverse complement strand
CATAGGATTCGTAGGCTTCCGTCAAATAGCGCAAAAAGCTCACCACGTCCCCCTGAATGAGGTTCACCGGCAGCTTGTTGCTATCGAGGCGCGAGAGGTCGAGCAGCTGATTCACCAGTCGGAGCAGCCGCTGCGTATTGCGCTGTATTGCGTCCACACCGCTTTGCAGCCATTGTTCCGGTTGTTCGCGAATGTGTTCTGCCATACCGGCAATAACAGTGAGTGGCGTCCGGAATTCGTGTGTCATATTTGCGTATAGCCGGCTGCGCAGCGCCTCTATCTCCCGCTCCTGCAAGCGCCGCTGCCGGGCCATCTGCCGATGGAGCTGATAACGGTAAATCGTGTACAGCAGCCCAAAAGAGTACAAAATAGGCGGTATAGGCCCAGCCATTCGCCCACCAGGGCGGGGTGATGATGATGGAAAGGCTGCGGAAGGTGTCCGGCCAGTCCTGTTGTGGTGCCCGGGCCTGTACCTTAAAAGTGTACTGCCCCGGAGGCAGCCCGGTATACATGGCGCGTGGCGCGCTGCCATCCGTGTATTGCCAGCGGTTGTCCAGCCCGCTAAGCTGATAGCGGTACTTCAGGCGCTTTGGCTGAAAATAGGAGGGAGCGGCAAAGCGGATGTCCAGAAAGTCTTCATCGTGAGAAAGCCGGACTTCCCGCCGGAAATCAATGCCCGGAGTAAGCTGCCGGATGTGGCCATTGACGATGAATTGCTGCAGGCGCACTTCATGTAGTGGCACGGGGCGTTCCAGGCTGTCGATATGCAGAAGGTTTTTCTTATTGGAGCTCCCGCTTATTACATAGGGCCCGCAGGTGGTCAACCGGGCTTGTGTGGGATACCGTAAGCCATTGCTTCGGTTGATCGTTTTGAGTTGCCCGGTACGCCAGTCATAGTAAGCTAAACCTTCATAAGTGCCCATCCATACCCGGCCGTGGCGATCGGTTGCAAGCTGGTGTACGTTACTTCGGGGCAGTCCGTGTTCGCGCTGAAAGGTAAGAACGGGTTGCCGGGTGCAGTGATCTATCGCTTGTACGCCGGTGTTGGTACCAATCCAGATATAACCGAGGCTATCCAGGGTAAGGTCTCTTATCCAGTCGCTGAGAAGGGCATCTCCGGAAGTAGTTAACCACTGGAAGTGATCGTTCCGGGGATTTATGACCAGCAGGCCGTCAGAGGTGGCGACCCAGATGCTGTTGTCCGGAGCTGCCGCGATACCAGACACGGCCACGCCTGCCACCGGCGCTTCCGGGTATTGGCAAGACTTTAAATACTGCGTGGCCTGCGTGCGCTTAGCGTTTACCTTGATCACCCCCTTCTGGTAGGTAGGCAGCCAAAGATTACCGTTGTGGTCAGCTAAAATGCCTGAGAGCCAAAATCCCTGCTCCGGCAACTGATTGAGTAAGTCCGGCATTGCGCGCTGCAGGCGTCGCTCCTGCCAGTTGACGCTGTAGAGGCGGTTGCCCGATGCGGTCCAGTATTGCTGGTCATCGGTAGCCGTTACCCATTCAGGGTGTGGGTAGCCTGCCGCAGACTTGTTGTCCCAGGCTATAGTATCTGCAGGTTGCCATTTGTTATCCAACAGCAGTAAACCGAAACCGGTGGTTTCACCGCACGCCAGTATTGAATCATTGGGCAAAATTTCGAAATCCCCGAGTTTGTGGTCATCGAAGTAAAGAGATGGAAGCGGCTGAAGCGGCGGCGGTGCAACATACAGGCCATTATCTGTAGTGAGCCAGAGATTATGGTCCCGGTCTTCAAAGATATCATTGACCTCCTGGCAGGGGAATGGCGCATCAGCTGTGCCCGGGAAGCTGAACTGTTTGGTTTTGGTATTAAAAACGCCCAGGCCCAGATGATGGTCACTGACCCAGAGCTCGTCCGCAGACTTTACGGCCAGTGCGGTATTGATGTTTTGGTTCTCGTGGGGGTGGAATTCGGGCCGCGGCTTATAGCTTTGGCACTGCTTAGTTTTCGGGTTGTAGTGAAGCAGGCCATTTCCCCAGCTGCCTATCCAAAGCTCATCGGGTGCTGTGATGAGAGCTCTGTGCAACCCGGATCGCACGATTGTATTTCGAACGGCTGCATGCTCTTCGAAGCGTCTTTCAGCTTTGTAAAAAGCGAATAACTTTCCAAAGGTCGGGAGCCAGAGCCGGTCTTTCCGAAAAGGGTCTTGCAGAATGTCATAAATGGTGTTACTGCTCCGCCAATTGAAACGGATTGGCTCCGGCTTAAAGAGCTGGAACTTTTCCGTTTTCAGATCAAAACGCAGCAGCCCGGTATTAATACCGCCTACCCACAGGCAGTGCTCTTGTTCATCGTAGTACAAGCAGCGGTAGCGGTACGGGGCAGGGTTTTTCTCCTCCTCCGGCTGATGGAAAAAGGCCTCAAACCGGCCGGTACGCGGGTCAAAACGGTTGAGGCCGCCACCGTGTGTGGCCAGCCAGAGGTTGCCATCCCGGTCTTCTGTGATCGCCGCTACATGATTGTGGCGGATGGATGTGGAATCTGCAGAGCTGGAAAAAAAGTTTTTGAACTGCAGTCCATCGTAGCGGGAAAGGCCCTCCTCTGTAGCGATCCAGATATATCCACGGCTGCACTGAAAGGTTTGAATGCTGATACGGCTGGGCATGCCCTGCTCCACATTGTAGGCCTGGAAGCGAATTTGTCCCGCCTCCCGCACATGCACGCCAAATGCAGGCTGCTGGCCAGGTAGCGGCAGGCTGGCCGAAAGTACAAGCAGTAATAGAAAAAACGATAGTGTGTGTGTTAAGTGAAGCCCCATAAGATTGAAATTCGCTCCCCCTGTATTGCAATTAACCAGGATTAAAGTAAACCGTTTTGAGCGATTTTCCAGATTCTGGCGGTCAAATATTAGATAGGGGCCTTGGCGGGCCTGCGCTACTCTTTCCCGCAGCGGCGCAGATTCCTCCTTTGGCTTTTGCAACTAAGGCGGCTGTGGGAAACAGTGGCCCTGGCGGGCCTGCGTTGCTCATTTGTTTCAGCAGTAACCTA
>CAJXXJ010000665.1 GCA_913062745.1 uncultured Phaeodactylibacter sp. | reverse complement strand
ACTGGACGAGCCGGAGGCAATCGCTGCTCATCTGGAAGGCGTAAAAGTGGTACTACACGCAGCCGGCCCCTTTATGCACACCGCCGCGCCTATGATGAAGGCTTGCCTGCAGCAGGGGGTACATTATCTGGATATCACCGGAGAAATTCCGGTGTTCGAGCTGGGAGCGTCGATGGGGGAGCGGGCAGCTAAAGCGGGGGTTATGATTATGCCGGGAGTCGGTTTTGATGTAGTGCCTACCGACTGCACCGCCATGTATTTGAAAAAGCAATTGCCGGATGCCACCCACCTGCAACTGGCTTTTGCCACGCAGGGCAGCCGCTTTTCGCGCGGTACGGCAACGACTATGGCGGAAGGCCTGGGGGAGGGCGGAGCGATGCGCAGGAAAGGGAAGATTATACGGCAGCCACTCGGCCACGCTACAATGACCGTTGATTTTACAGATGACTTTTCCCGCTTCGTGATGGCTATTCCGTGGGGCGATGTGTCCACGGCTTACTATACTACGGGCATTCCCAATATCGAAACCTTCACGGCGGTGCACCCCAAAACTTATAAGTACGTCAAACTGCAGAAGTACTTCAACTGGCTGCTCAAGCTCCCGGCCGTACGGAATTTTGCCAAAAAGCGGATACAAAGCGGACCAGCCGGCCCTTCAGAAGAACAGCGTTCAAATGGCCGTAGCCTGGTCTGGGGCAAGGTATGGAACGATGCCGGCGAGTCCCGCGAGGCGCGCTCTGTGATGCCGGAGGGGTATAGCCTGACTGCTGCTACCAGCCTCATTGTGGTGCAGAAAGTACTGGCCGGTGAGCTGAAACCTGGCTTCCAAACACCAGCCGGGGCTTACGGGGAAGATTTAATCCTGGAAGTGGAAGGGGCTAAGCGCTGGTCATAATTTACTTCTTTTCGAGCCGGCTTACCGGAGTGGATACGTCCAGGAGCAGGCCGTTGGGGTCCTTCACGAGGCAACGCCGCTGCCCGTATTCCGTATCTTTGAGGGAGGCTACGATTTCCACGCCTGCGGCTTTGGCTTCTTCCAGCCAGCGGGCCACATCCGGCACCACAAAGGTCAGGTACACCCCCTGCGGCTGCTGCCCGCGGTGCCCTTCCGGGATGACCTCTGAGTCTTTGTCGATTATCCCGATCTCAAATTTTTTATCCGGGCTGAGCAGATTGACAAACCAGTCGCTGTCGTAGGCTACCTCAAAGCCAAAGCGCTGCACGTAGAAGTCCCGGCTTGCGGGCAGGTCACTGCTGTAAATATTGGTAAGTAGGCGTTCGGTTTTCATAGTGTACGGAATTTAGGTTTGAAAGTAATTGCGGTACCATTCGATCTGATCGTGGTCCAGTGCCTGCGGGTCCGGCTGATAGCCGGGGTTTAACTTGGCGTAAAGCCGCTCCAGGCTTGCATAGTCGCGCTGGCTGATGACCGGAAAGCCGTGGCGCTGCAACAGAGCTGCACAAACGCCTGCGCCGGCTTGGTAAGGCGTTCCCTGCTCCAGCCGGTTGCCATTATAGATGACCTGGCTGCCGCAGGCGGCGCTGATGTCCAGGAGGATGCAGAGCTCTGCCCGGTGGCTTTGTGCTACAGCCAGCATGCGGTGGGCAGCCTTCAGCATGCCTTCCGTCCAGTCTTTACCGGAAGCGGTCAGGACACGGGCATTTCCATCAATTACATCATGCCCGTCCCCGCCGTGGATGTCGCATAGCTCGCGCGGAGTGCCAAAAGCATAGTCTTCCGGGCAGAATGGCAACAGCTGAACACGTGGATGGCGGCGCAGGTTTTTGGCGGCAGGGAAATCTCCGCACGAGCTGCCATCCCAACCGCACAGCGTACCCGTCAGGCAGGCACTACTGAGCAGGCGCAGAGGTTCGGCTTCAGTAGGCGTGCGGAGCTGATCGATGAGGTGCGTGCGTGGCATAGGGCAAGGTTTTGGCACTTCCAAGATACACAATTGTGGCCAGAAACAGGCAGCCAGGCGGCAAGATATTACCGGGCCAATAGGGCTGTTTGGCAATCCTTTTCACCTTGCGTTTACCGCCGCCTTTCAGTAAGCCGGCAAACCAGGGTCAATCTCTTTGGCCCAGGCGAGCAGGCCGCCTTCCAGATTGAAAACCTGCTGATAGCCCATCTCCTGCAATTGCTTTACCGCCCGTGCGGACCGCTGCCCGCTGCGGCAGTGCAGGACCAGGCGCTGGGTTTTGGCGTATTCCGGCGCCCATTGTTCGAGATCGGCCAGCGGGCGGAGTTGCCCGCCCAGATTGGCAATCTCGTACTCCGATGGCTCCCGCACGTCGATCAGCTGAAAATCAGAGCCCTGCTGACGCCACTCCTGCAGCTCCTGCACGCTTACAGCCGGAGGTTGGTAACGGCCGGCCGGGTTGCAGAATTGCTCGTAGTCTATGAGCTCCGTGATCTGAATGTCAGGGTTCTTTCGGATATTGATGGTGCGGCTCAGCATGCTGCCGGCATCCAGCACGTACAGTTTTCCGTCAAGCGGCATGCCCGTTCCGCTGAGTACTTTGATCGCTTCATTTGCCTGCATACTGCCGATGATGCCGGGCAGCACGCCGATCACGCCGCCCTCAGCGCAGTTAGGCACGAGCTCCGGCGGCGGCGGGGTGGGGAAGAGGTCGCGGTAGTTAGGCCCGCGGCTGCCGTCCGGGCGCTGCAGGTTGAAGACCGATACCTGCCCTTCGAAGCGGTAGATAGACCCGTAGATCAGTGGTTTGCCCTCCAGTACGCAGGCATCGTTGCTCAGGTAGCGGGTGGGAAAGTTGTCCGTACCGTCCACCACCAGGTCGTGTGCCCGGATCAGCTGACGGGCGTTCTCCCGGCTGAAGGGCTCCTGCCTGCTTTCTACAAGTATCTCGGGGTTAAGCGCCCGGATGCGCGCAGCAGCAGCGACGGCTTTGGAAGCCCCCTGCTCATTTGCCGAATAGAGAATCTGACGCTGCAGGTTGCTCTGCTCCACCTGGTCGAAGTCGATGATAGTAATCCGGCCCACGCCGGCAGCAGCCAGGTACA
>CAJXXJ010000664.1 GCA_913062745.1 uncultured Phaeodactylibacter sp. | reverse complement strand
CTGGCTGATAGTGCTGCAGCCCGCTGGGAAGCCGCTATCCCCGCACAGCCGGAAAATACGGTGGTGGAGTACTACATTTCGGCGGAAGCCGTCAACGGCAAGCAGCAGGTGCGGCCGATCGTAGCCCCCGAGGGGTATTTCCGCTTTAAGGTGGATGCGCTGCGCCCGGCTTTCAATGCGCCGCAGCAGGTCTTCTGCCCGGAGGATGTGGTCACTTTTGCGAACGCGACCACCGGCACTTACGACAGCCTGCGCTGGTTCTTCCCCGGCGGCAGCCCGATGACTTCTACGGCAGAAGCGCCAACGATACAGTATGCGGAAGGGGGCGAGTATGAAGTCAGCCTGGTGGTGTACCGCGGCAGTGTGTCCGATACAGCCCGGCTGGCTGAAGCAGTACAGGTACGGACTCCCTGGATGCCTTTTGTGGAAACATTCTCCGGAAACTTCCAGCCGGAAGTGTGGGAGGTGGACAACCCGGATGCGGACGACGCGCTCTGGGAGCGGGTGGATGGCGACTTCTGTGACCCCGGAGCAATGCGCATCGAGCACTTCCTGAATGATACAGAAGGCACGAGCGACTTCCTGCGTTCGAGCTTCGACATCAGCGGTATGCAGGAGCCGGGGCTGGTGTTCAGCGTCGCTTACGCGCAAAAAACGAGCAGCTTTGCCGATGGGCTGCGGGTACATGTGGTCGACTGTGCAGGCAACCGGACCACGGTGTACGAAAAGTTTGGCCAGCAACTGGCTACCGCACCCGCCCAAATCAGCCCCTTTGTGCCTGCCGGCTGTGAAGACTGGCGGGAAGAGGTCATCTCTCTGGAAGACTTCCCCGGCGGCGTGCTGACCGTGGAGTTTGAGAGTGTAGGGGATTATGGCAATAATATGTATCTCGACTTAGTCGAAGTGCGGGATTTGATGCCTACGCAGGCACAGCCCGGGCTGGAAGATTACGGTATACAAGCGCGACTGTTCCCCAACCCGGCGCGCGAGCAGGTGTATGTAGAGTGGGTAAGCCCGGATGCCGGACAGCTGCGGTGGATCGTGCGCAATACGCTGGGGCAGCAGGTACGGCAGGGCACGGCAGATTACAGTGCCGGCGCACAACAACTGCCGATTGATATCCGGGGGCTGGCCGCCGGCAGCTACACGGTGGCGCTTTCCGCGAAAAATGGCAAATCGGTTTCCCTGCTGATCATCGAGTAAGAGCGCTTAGCGCGCAAAAATAAAAACAGAAGCCCTTCCTGCCGTGCTTGTAAATGCTGGCGGGAAGGGCTTTTTGTATGCAGGCAGGGCTTCCCGAAACGGTGAGTTTAACATTTTCTTAAAAAAAATTGTCGTGCGTATGCTAATTAGGAACGGAGCAGCGTTAATGGGTCCGAACGCTTCTTAATTGAATAAGAAAACCAATTCACTACTCTACTATGGACCAAAAGAAAGGATTAATTGCTGCAGTTGTGGTACTCTCAATTTTGTTGATCGGTGCCGTCATCTGGGGCTTCAGCCAGAAAAATCAAAAGCAGGAAGCTCAGTCTGAAAATGTCGAGCTGGAAGGTACGCTGGAAGAGCTGGAAGCGCTGCGCGATGACCTGATCAGCGAAGTAGACAGCCTTCAGGGCGAGTACAGCCTGCTGGCAGAAACCAACGGTGAGCTGCAGGGCGACCTGTCAGAAGCTCAGGAAACCATCAAAGCGAAGGAAGCCGCTATCCGCAATATCAAGTCGCGGAACGCTTCTGAAATCAACAGCCTGCGGGCTGAGATCAAGCAGCTGATGGCCCTCAAGGACGAACTGCAGGGCAACATTCAGAACCTGCAGACGGAGAACGACTCCCTGCGCACGGCAATGGGCGTGCTGGCGTCTGACCTCGATGCCTCCAAAGAGGAGATCGAGCAGCTGAACAACATCCGCCGTACCATCGAGGAGGAAAACGACCGCCTGACACTGGAGAACTTCAAGGCTTCTGCCTTCCAGGTGGAATTCGAGAAAGGCAACGACAAGGTGACTTCCAAAGCGAAGAAGGTGAAGACGATCCGCACCAGCTTCGACCTGACGGATGTGCCGGAGGAGTTTCAGGGCATGCGCACGCTGTACCTGACGATCACCGACGATAAAGGCACGCCGATTCCGGCAACCAACCCGATTCAGGCTAAGACCATAGTCAACAATCAGGAGATGGACATCATCGCAGTAAAAGCCCAGGATGTGGATATTACGGAAAATCAGCGCCTGTCTTTCGTATACGACCTGGAAGATAAACTCGCACCGGGCTACTACCGTGTAGCGATTTACACAGATATCGGCCTGCTGGGTGCTTCCAGCATGCGCCTGCGGGACAGCGGCTTGTTCTAGTGCCGGCCGGAGAGCAGTTCCCAAAAACCGGTACCGCCATGCGGGAATCATCAGCCTGAGCGCTGCCGTCATGGCATCATACCGATGCCCAATCGGTAAACACATTGAAATGGTTTGTACCACTTGCGTGCAAACCATTTCTTTATTTGTGCCCTGCACTTGCGGGGAAGCCGGGCTTTTTTTGAAATTCGCTTATCTTCCCCCGCAAAAAGCGACATGACCAGCGAATACGGCTTCCTTTCCCTGCTCCCTCCGGTGATTGCGATCATCCTGGCTATCCGTACCAAGCAAGTGTACGTCTCTCTGCTGTTCGGCATCTGGCTGGGCTGGGTAATCATTGACGACTATGACATTTTGCAGGGGAGCTTCGATACCGTACAGGCGCTGGTGGATGTATTCAAAGAGCCCGGCAACACGCGGACGATCATGTTCTGTGCACTGGTGGGCGCGCTCATCATTTTCATACAGCGCTCCGGCGGGGTAGAGGGCTTCATCCGCCACGTCAACCGCCTGCTGGAGCACTACGAGCAGCGGCAGAGCGGCAGCAACCGCATCATCGTACAGCTGCTGGCCTGGCTGACGGGGCTGCTGATCTTCGTGGAGTCGAGCATTTCTGTGCTGACGGTAGGCGCTTTGTACCGCCCGGTATTTGACAAGCTGAAAATCTCGCGGGAGAAGCT
>CAJXXJ010000663.1 GCA_913062745.1 uncultured Phaeodactylibacter sp. | reverse complement strand
TCCATCAGGCCTTCTGCGGATAGGGCGCGGAAGCCTTCAAAGGACTGCACGGCATTCTGTCCGCCTGCCAGTTCAATCATGGCGGAGGCGGCGGTGTTTTTCCCGGCCACCATCAGGCTGCCCTTGCCGCGTGCGTAGATGAAAAGCACTTTGGGGGTCTCTTCCATCCCCGCCCGGGCTTGCTGCAACCTGGCTTTGTCGGCTTCGTAGGTTTGGCGCAGGCGCATCAGTTCCTCGTTCAGTCCCAGCTTTTCGCTGATCTGTCCAGCTTGCGCCAAAGGTTTATCCAGCGTAAAGGAGCCGTCGAGCCAAAGGACTTCCACCCCGGCGGCTTCCAGTTGCTGCAGGGCAGCGGAGGCCTCATCCGTCCGTTCCGCCAGCACCAGGTCGGGCTGCAGGCTGAGCAGTGCTTCCACGTTAAGCTGACGTACGTGCCCAAGCTTTGGCAGTTCGGCTACCTTGTCAGCAGGATATGTGCTTGTGACGTCAATACCTACGATTTTATCACCCTGACCGAGCTCGTACAGTAGCTCCGTGACGCTGCCGGATAGAGAAACCAGGCGGCTGTAGGAAGCAGGCTGCGTAGCCGCTCCCCCACCCTGCCCAGGCTCTGCCTGACAGCTCAGCAGGAAAAAGGCCATCAGGCCGGAAAAAATATATATGGATATGGTTTTCATCTTACTGCGGTGCTACAATTAAAGGAATGCTGACCGGCCGGCTGCCTTCCGGCTGAATGCTCAGGTAGTAGGTGCCGCCCGGCAGATGGCTCAGATCCAGTTCTTTGACCTGAAAGCCGGCCGGGAACTGTGCTTCGGCAGCCCATACCCGCTGACCGGCAGCACTGTGGATTTGCAGCCTTGCCCGGGAAGCCTGCTCCAGTGTGAGGCCGACTGTGGCCCGGCTCTGTACCGGATTTGGGAAAACGGTAAAGTCGTTGACGATTGCCGATTCGGCTACAGCGTTGGTAATGCCCAGGTCTGTCTGCTCAAATACCGCCACGCCTGTGCTTGAGCCTTCGAAGTCCACAAACCGCAGCTGGTAAACTTTGCCCTCTGCTGTTTTTACAAAGTAGACACGGTCCAGAGGAAGCGCCCAGGAAAAAGTGGTCAGGTCAAAAGACTTCCAGTCGTAACCGATCACATCCAGCGCTGTCTGCAGGGAATCCGCGTAAGCGTCATACTGCACAGAAGCCGGATCAACGCCATCGGCCTGCGCTACTTCCACACCCAGGCCAGACAGGGTGCCGGTGAGCAGGTAGTTTAGTGTCCCTCCCTCGCCGTCGTCCAGAGGCGTGCTGTAACGGGTAAACAGCAGGTCCCAGTCGTCGGTGGACGGCACATCAGCAGCTACTTCGTTATTGGTGAGTGAGTAGAAGACCAGGCCGGTATCCTGATGATCGGCTTTATTCACGCTAAAGGCCACTTCGCCGCTGCCGTCGAATGCGGCATGCCGTACCTCATAGGTAGTACCGTCCAGTGCCGTGATTTCCAGTTTGCGGAAGCTGCCGTCACGTAACTTGAGGGCAAACAGCTGCGTGCCCTCCACCGCCATTGCTGCCGGGTTGTACGTGCCCCAGCCGTAGTCAAAGGGATTGCTCTCCGTGCGCATCATATTAAATGCGCCGTACTGCCAGCCCTGCTCGTCGTTGAACAGGCGTTCGCCTAAATCGTCTTCCGTGATTGCCTGCTCGTAGCTCTTGTCCGGCACCAGATAAAGCTCCAGAGCAGCATCGTTCTCATCCGAGCTCGCCGCTTCGTTCAAAAATATACCGGCGTCCTGAAGCCCCTGCGCGGTAAAGGCGATATCCCAGGATGCATCGTCCAGCATTACAGACTCCTGTGTGCTCAGGGAGTAAAACAGTTGCTGTGTGTAGCCCGGCCCGTATGCGACCTCTACAAACTGTGCAGACAGTTGAAACAGCGTGAAAGAAAACAGGAATAGTAGTAGACCTTTCTTCATGGCTTTTATTTAGACTAGTTTCAAATAAATTTCGGTTGTCACAAATTTGAAGGTTTACTATCATTTACACAATACCTACTGTTAGCCAAAAACACCTCCTACCCTCCCTTATATTGGGTAACCAATAGAAAGTAACCACGCTTGTATAACCCGTTTTATTTCAAACCCTTAACCCAGTCTAAGCTGTTTCAAGCATGCTCATTGTCCGGAATCCGGGCTAACATCTCGTCATTTTTGCTAAAAAATCATCCCCGACCTGCGAACAGAAACGAAAGAAAAATGTCTCTGTGATAGTTTTACTATTACTCACAAAAGCTAAACTAATCAAACCAACATGAAGCAACTTTTTGTATTCGCAGCCCTACTGATCGGCAGCCTCACCCTGAGCGCTCAGAGCGAAGGCCCACAAACGCTTTTCGGACAAAACAAGGGGGAAACTGAAATCGGATTCTACCTCCTGCCCGGCTACCAATGGTCGCAGGCGGCAGGGCAGACGGCCCACTTACTGCAGGGCAGCGCCGGTATTATCCTGAATCAGCGGTGGGCATTTGGTGCCAGCTACTTTGCCTCGCTCAACGAGTTCACCCCGGAAATGGAAATGGACGACCGCCTTTACCTTGACCTGCGCTACGGGGGCGTGCGCGCGGAGTACATGCTAAATCCTGACAATCTCGTGCACTTCAGCTTCCCGCTTACGATTGGCGGAGGGGAAGCTTCTATGGACTACAAAGGCGATCTTGATTTTGATGACGACCCCTTCGGCGAGGACTACTTCTTCTTTGTAGAGCCGGGCGTACAGGCTGAAGTCAACCTCATCCCGAGTGTAAGTTTCTTCGCCGGCATTTCTTACCGCATCACCTCCGGCCTCGACTATGAGTACAGCAATCCTGCCGGTCAAATGACGCGGCTGGAAAGCAGCGATATCAATGCGCTTGCGCTGAATACCGGACTGCGTATCCGCATTCGGTAAAGCTTAAGCCTTTTCTCAAACCACTAGACAAACTGGATTTCATGAGTAAAAGGGATTGATTTTTGCGGGCTGCAGTTCCCGCCTTTAGGGGCCCCCACCCCC
>CAJXXJ010000662.1 GCA_913062745.1 uncultured Phaeodactylibacter sp. | reverse complement strand
GCCATCGCCGTTCTGCCACAATTGGGCGTGCAGCAACTCAGCGACTTCTGGCCCGTCGCCGAAACTAAAATCTGGACCGGGGTCCCCCTGGACGGGCAGTCAAAGTTTACATTTTGGCATATCCTGTTCTTTGCCTGGTTTTGCAATATGGCAATGCATATCGGGATGGCAGACCTTTCCATCTTTCGCTACGCGCGCTCCTGGAAGGCGGGCTTCACAACTGCAGCGGGCATGTACGTAGGGCACTATATTGCCTGGCTGGCATCCGGTATCCTTTATGCCGTATTTCTGCAAAAAAGTCAAAACAGCCTGGAGTTTGCACCTGGCCCTGTCGCCTATTATGCCGTAGGGGTCACAGGAGCAATATGCGTCATCATTGCCGGGTGGACTACGGCCAATCCAACTATATACCGGGCAGGCCTGGCCGTACAAGCGGTGATCCCCAACTCCAAGACCTGGAAGGTTACCTTAATCGTGGGTCTGATTACCACGGCAGCAGCGTGTTTTCCGGCCCTCGTTATGCAACTACTTGGGTTTGTGGCGCTGTATGGCTTGATACTCATGCCAATGGGGGCTATTATTTTTATCGACCATCAACTATTTCCCCGCATCAATCTGCTGAGCGAGCGAGCTCTATCGACGGACAGCAGCATCAACTGGGCAGCAGCAGCGACCTGGGGGTTTACACTCCTCGCCTGCTTAGCTATCAACCGTTACTTTGGTGTGGAAATATTCTTCCTCGGGCTCCCGGGCTGGTTTATTGCCGTACTGTTATACATTGGCTTTAGCTACATTACGAAACCATCGCCTCAACTCAACACCAAGCTATCATGAATCGCAACTTAGTACGCATTGCCGCTTTGGTTGGACTTACACTGACTATCGCGCCGGCCCTGCTCCTCTTCACCGGCCAAATATCTTCCTCCGCCCAACAGATGTGGATGACAGCCGGAATGTTGTTGTGGTTTACTTCAGCTCCGTTTTGGAATAAAGGCAAAACCAGCAACCATTGATTACCGGGCGGGCCTGTACTGCTCCGCCTGCCTGCGCGCCCGTTCTGCTATTTTTTGCCGCAGGCTTTCGGGCGACAGCACTTCTATCCATTCCCCGAAGGAGAGCAGCAGGTTTTCGAGTTCTACATTTAGCGTAAGCTGGTAAATAAAGACGACCGATCCGTTCGACTCCGGTGGCTGTTGCTGCTGTGAAGCGTGCAGCGGTTTCGTCAGCAGGTACTGTACCTGGCCGGGCTGTACGCGAATGCGCACCTCCTGCACCTCATCTTCCGGTTTGCGGGAAACGCCTATGGTATGCCGGAAGTAATCAGCAGGCTCAAACCGGCGGTCCTCCACATAATCGGCCAGCGGGTAGAATGCAGCCTCCCGGATACGGTCGAGGGCGTAGGTCCGGATACCGTGCCGGCGGTGGTCACAGGCAAAGAGGAACCAGCGGTTGTTGTACTCCTTGAGCAGTTGCGGGCTGACGATGCGCCGGTGCTGATAGCCCTCCGGCACCTGAAACGGATGGTAGTCAAGCGCTACGCAGCGGCGGTCGCGGCACGCCCGGTACAACAAATCGAGCCACTGCAGCCCCTGCCCGACCATATTGTCCTCAAACTGCAGGACCTGAGGGGCGGAAGGTTTTTGCACCCGCAGCGCCTCCGAAAGCTTGGCAGCTACTTTTTCCACTCCCTCTACCTGCGGGAACCCCCGGAACTGCCGCAGTATACTGAGCGCCTGCCCCAGCTCCGCCATATCCGCATCATCGAGTGGTAACTGCGTAATCGAAAAGCCGGGCTCGCTGTAGGCGTAGGCTTGCTCCCCGGGGTACCACTGAATCGGTGCGCCGTAGCCCTGATCTGCATTCCGCATGAAGCTCAGGTCCCCTTTGATGGTGCGCTCCGAGGGGTCGTCGCGGTCTACGCCTTCAAATTCCCGTAGCTCTTCACCACAGGCAGCGGCAAGCTCTTGCCAGGTCCAAAAGCGTTTGTTGCGTTGCCGCAAACATCGGTCAATCGTTCGGTAACGGATCAATGCGTGGCGGTTGGTAGACATAGCGCGCTTTTGGGATAAAGGTAGAAAAAAGAGGGGAAAAGGGGAACCTTGGCTCCCCATGCAAATACACTGCATCCCCCCCTCCTACCTTTGTCTTGAAATCAAATCCAAAGCACCTATGACGCTTCCCCAGCTTTTTTCCGACGAGGCCGTAAAACAGGCTGCGCTCCAGTATCTGGAACGCCATTACCACGGTATTGACCTGAACCCGGCGGGCCAAATGCCTGAGACCGCACCGGGCCAGCTCATGGGCATCCGCAACCCGCAGGCAGGCCTGACTGCTTACTTAGGGGTTCAGCGTAGCCTTTCGGCGAAAGCCGCCCTTGCCACTAAGCTCGCCAACGAGCACTGGCTGGCGGTACCGTTCCACCCGGCCTGCCATAACCCCTACGAACTCATACAGCTGGAACATGCCTGCCGGAGCGCCGGTACCGGGCTGCTCGTGGTGAGGGCCGATCAACAGAATGAGGTGAAGCGCCTCTGCTGCCCGGCATTCCGCCCGCTCGACGGGAGCCGCTTACGCAAAAAACAAGCGGAGCCTCCCCGCCGCCGCTATTTACGCAGATGCCTCAAGCTGCTCTCCCTGCTGAGCCTGTTTGTGATTAGCCTGTACTCATTCCATCGCAGCGGGGACAGCGACTTTCCGGCCCCTTACGCTTACAGCAGTGACCGCAATGCGCTGCCGGCCCGGTGGGAAACTGCAGGCCGCCCGGTAAACGCCAACCCTGACCCCAAAAACTGCTACCTACCTGCCTCCGGCTACCTGCTGATCGACAGTCAGCATGCCACCGAAGCACGGGCTCACCAACGCGCTCAACAACTACAACAACTGGGATTCGGCCAATGCAGCATCATCTGGCTCCCCTGTGCCGGGCAGGCTACCGAAAGTTACGGGTTGCAGCTCGGCCCGGTGTACAGCAGCCGGCAGACGGCGGAGCAACAGCTTAAGGCCTATCAGGGCAGGCGCCCAAAAACGGAGCCGGGGG
>CAJXXJ010000661.1 GCA_913062745.1 uncultured Phaeodactylibacter sp. | reverse complement strand
CACAAATTTTTGGTCAAGAAAATGCTACTCAAGAAATTTCGGCAGCCTTAAAAAGAGCTTATTCTGGAGTCAACTTTCAAAAAGGCCCTATGGCTAGCTTTATGCTTCTAGGTCCTACTGGAGTCGGTAAAACTGAAATGGTAAAAATCTTGACTAGAGAATTGTATGGAGATCCGGATAAATATATGCTAAGAATAGATATGACAAATTGCTTGTAAAGCCATCTGGAATTGAATACATTGAACAACAGGAAGTTGGGCTCGGCATGCCGTTTGCAGGCGTAGGGCAAGCGGTTTTTTCTCCGGATGGGAGTAAATATGTTGAGTACAATACGCTCAGCATGGACGAAGGGCATTACTTAGACATCTATGATTTTGACCGTTGTACTGGGTGGATGAGTGAACCTGTGCAAATTACAATGCAAGACTCCGCTTGGGCCGGCGGTGTAGCCATCTCTCCCAACTCCCGATACCTCTACGCCTCCTCCTTCGTAAATGTATACCAGTATGATCTATGGGCAGCAGATATAGAAGCTAGTCGGGACACCGTAGCCGAATGGGACGGCTTCGTAGAAGACGGCTTCTTCGCCACCACCTTCTACCTTGCTCAGCTCGCCCCGGACGGCAAAATCTACATCAACAGCAACAACAGCGTTTCCTACCTGCACGTCATCGAGCAGCCCGACCTGCCCGGCGACAGCTGCCAGGTCTGCCAGCACTGTGTGGACCTGCCCACCTGGAACGCCTTCTCCCTGCCCAACTTCCCCAACTACCGCCTGGGCCCGCTGGAAGGCAGCCCCTGCGACACCCTGCGCGCACCGCCCACCGCCGCCTTCAACTACCGTCAGGCCGGGCCCCTGCGCTACCGCTTTCAGGACAGCTCCTACCACGACATCCGCTCCTGGCACTGGGATTTCGGGGATGGCCATACGGACAGTATCCCCCGCCCGGAGCATGTGTATGAAGTAGAGGGGCAGTACAACGTCTGCCTCACCGTGGCCAACCCGCGCGGGGCGGATACGCTCTGTCAGGTCGTAGAGGCGCAGGTCACGAGCACGGAGGATGCTGGCCGTGCCATGCTCGCTGAGGTCTTCCCGAACCCCTCAGGCGGGCCGCTTTGGCTGCGCACGGCGGGGCTTCTGGGCAGCGAGCCGGTGGTGCTGGAGCTGTACAGTGCGGCGGGGCAGCTGCTGCGGCGTAGTACTGCCGCCCCAAATGGGGAGGAGGAGATAGAGGTGGAGGAATTGCCGGCTGGGGTGTATTATTATCGGGTGTTGCGGGCTGGTGAATTGTTGAATAGTGGTAAGTGGGTAGTGTGGTAGGAGGAAGAGCCAGGATGTTCCGTCCCACTCCGCCCTTGGGGCACCTCCCCCTGGGAGGAGACGAGTGGGGCATGGCTCGGGCGGTCTCTGTGGCGTAGTAGAGGAGGTTGTCCATATCGCAAGCGTCTGTAGCGGTTGCAAAAATCAGAATGATGAACCAAGTCAGTGTCCCCCATCCCGGCGTGGTGTGATGAATGGTATACTGAAAGGGCTTCCATACCGGTCGCTTTACGTTAATGTAGATTTACGGCAATAATCAGGCCACCTCTACCCCTCCGGTACCTTCACGCTCAGCAGCTCCCCCATGCGGAAAAAAGCCGATTGCCACTCCTCATTGGAAAAGCTCCAGTCGCCGCGGCGGTGCGCCTGCAGTATGGAAAAGTATAAGTTCTGGCTTTGCCAAAACTCCAGGCTGATATTCAGCTGCTGAAGGGTAGACAATACATTGATTAAAGTCTGCAGCTGCTCAATATCGGCTTCTTCGGACTGTAAGCGCTGTAATTCGCGGAATACCCGCTCCTCCACGACAAGTTTGAATGCCTGCTCGTGCGTCAGCCGGATATCCCATCGGCGGAACTCCGCGTAAAGGCTGCGCAGCTTGCGAGGGTTCAGGCTGCCGTTTTCAAATACCCGCAGCAAATCGTGATTAATGACAAACTCCACCGCACTGCGGTAGTAATCCGGGATCGGAATATCGCTCATCGCCATGCCCGTCATGAGCTGGTAGTTGTCCTCGTAGATATCCCGCAGGGCTTTCTCCACCTGTTCCTGACTGCTCTCCGTGATGCGCTGCAGGAATTTCCGCTTCATATCCCGGAACAGCTGCAGTATGCTAAAGGTCTCTTCGCCAAAATGCCGCTGCATAATCCCAATGACCTCTCCGAGATTCGTGCTGCGGAATGCCGTCCTGATCTGATCCGCCACTTCATCAAACTGTTCGCGGCCCATATCAAGCGATATATTGCCGATCATATTTTGCTGGCCGAGGTAGAGCACTGCAAAGCTGAAGTCTTTCTTCGAACGGCTGGTTTTGGAGCGCACCGTCGTCCGGCCCAGCACCAGCCGCTGCCGGCCGGCAGACAGGCGGTAGAGCACTTCGCTGTCGGCGATATAATTGAAAAACTCCAGGTGGTCCGGATACTCCTCAAAGATGGAAGAGGCCGCATAGTGCATACCCACCCGCACCAGATCTACCCGGGCAGGCATTACGTATTTGCGGTAGCTCTCCGCTCCGTTGTCAAAGACATTGCTCGGCGCTTTTTCCAGCCGCTCGATGAATCCATCGTGCAGGTCCGCATCAGACACCTGTGCGGCGTAGTGGATGGCCCGGTTGGCGTACTGCAGGATCTGATTGGTTTCGATACCGGAAATTTCGTCAAAGAACCAGCCACAGCTCGTATACATCAGCAGAGCGTGGCGCTGCATCTCCATCAGCCGCAGCAGTTGGGTTTGCTCTTCTTCCTGTAGTTCCCGGGCCGCGTGCCGCTCAAAGAAGGCATCAATCCGCTCCGGAGTACGGTCGAGCAGTACCTGAATATAATCATTGCGCGCTGCCCAGCAATCTTTGATCAGCTCGCCGGCTTTTGCTTCGTAGATGGGGATCAGTTCCTCCCGCAGCCAGTCAAGTGCAGCGCGCAGCGGGGCGCGCCACTTTTGGTTCCAGCCGGGATGGCCGCCGGAATTGCACCCGCAGTCGGCTCGCCAGCGCTCCACGCCATG
>CAJXXJ010000660.1 GCA_913062745.1 uncultured Phaeodactylibacter sp. | reverse complement strand
TTCTGTCAGGTAGACAGCAGCAGTCCGCGGCGGGCAGAAGGGACGGGCATCGGCCTGGCGCTCAGCCGGGACCTGGCCAGGCTGCTGGGCGGCACGCTGACTGTGGAAAGCAAGCCCGGGGAAGGGGCTGTGTTCACGCTCTCGTTGCCGGCTCCTGCAATAGCAGGCGGCGCAGCGATTCCGGAAAAGAGGGTAAACGGGCAGGAAAAAGCAGATGCGCCCCGCAAATCCGTACAGCTGCTGATCGTGGAAGATAACGAGCGCATGCGTAGCTTCATCCGTGAGAGTGTGGGAGCAGGGTATGAGGTACTGGAAGCGGCAGACGGGCTGCAGGGGCTGCGCATGGCCATGGAGCATACGCCCGACCTGGTGGTGTCTGATGTGATGATGCCGCATCTCGACGGGCTGGAATTGACGCAGCGGCTGAAGGCGGACGAGCGGACTTCTCACATCCCGGTTATCCTGCTGACGGCTAAGTCCGCCGTGGAAGGCCGGCTGCGCGGGCTGCAGGCCGGAGCGGATGCTTATCTGTCGAAGCCATTCCACACAGATGAGCTAAAAGCCCGCATCCGGCAGCTGATTGATCTGCGGGAAAAACTGCAGCGTAAGTACAGCAACCCCGTAGCCGGGCAGGCGAACGGCAAGGAGCAGATGCCGCCGCGCGAAGAGCAGTTCCTCATCCGCTTGCGGTCGGTATTTGAAGAGCGTCTCGATGACCCGGAGCTGAATGTGGAAACCCTGGCGGAGGCCATGCACCTGAGCCGCTCTCAACTGCACCGTAAGCTGAAAGCGCTGACAGGGCTTTCTGCCAGCGCTTATCTGCGCGACTACCGGCTGCAGCGGGCGCATGAGCTGCTGCGAGAGGAAGGGAGTACGGTAGGCGAAGTGAGCCTCCGGGTCGGTTTTAACAGCCCGCAGTATTTCGCAACGCGCTTCAAAGACAAATTTGGCTATTCCCCCAGCGAAACCTCGGGATAAAGCGGCATTTGCAACATATGTGAAGCATAATGCAACGTATGTGAATACCGGAAACCGGGCTTTGCTACATATTTGTAGCATGCGGCCGACGGGAGAAAAACACCAAAATCAGGCTGCAACGTATTTGCCAGAAGCATTTCCACAAGTGGCAAAGCAATTAAAAAATCAAGGGGAATCGACGAATTAATCGATTCAATTATTGGGGGCTCCGGGAGGTTGCCCCCTTTTTATTTGCGTGTGCGCAAAAACTGAGCGAAGCCTTCAGTGTCCCGGGCATTAAGGCAATGCGCGGCGCTCAGGCCTCCCTTTCGGGCAGCGAGCACTCCGTAGCGGATGTCGTGCATGCCTTCCTTACTGTGCGCATCCGGGTTGACGCTGAGCAGTATGCCTTTTTCCAGCGCGTAGGGGATCCAGCTCCAGTCGAGGTCAAGGCGGTAGGGGTTGGCATTGATTTCGACCGCCACGCCGTTGGCCGCGCAGGCGTCGAGCACTTTACGGTGGTCAATCGGGTAGCCCTCGCGCGATAGCAGCAGCCGTCCCGTTGGGTGGCCGAGTATGCTGGTGTAGGGGTTTTCGATGGCGGTGATCAGCCGCTGGGTGGCTTTGGCTTCATCCATCCGCAGGTTGCTGTGCACGGAAGCAATGATAAAGTCAAAAGCTTTCAGCATATCTTCTTCGTAGTCGAGAGCGCCGTCATTGAGGATGTCGCTCTCAATTCCTTTAAAAATGCGGAAAGGGGCAAGCTCCGCATTGAGCTGATCCACTTCCTCCATCTGCTGCAGTACCCGCTCCGGCGATAAGCCGTTGGCGTAAAAAGCGGATTTGGAGTGGTCGGTCAGGCCGAGGTAGCCGAAGCCCTGGCTTTTGGCGTAAGCCGCCATCTCACGCAGGCTGTGGGCACCATCGCTGTAGGTCGTGTGTGCATGCACCACACCACGGATGTCTTGCTCTTCGAGCAGCTCCGGGAGTTGCCCGTCGCGGGCCAGTTGCAGCCCCCACTCGTTTTCCCGCAGTTCGGGGGCGATGTAAGGGAGCTCAAGTTGCCCGAATACGGCCTTTTCTTCTTCCTGCGGCGGCAGCCCGCTGAGGTCTTTTCCCAGTGCTTCCGCAAAAGCAGGGGCAGCGCTGCGGCGGAACAGCTCGCTGCCGAATTGCCCGGGGGCACAACTGTAAATCCGTACCAGGATTTCATTTGGGCTGTGTGCCCGGTAGCCATCCTCGGTTTGCTGCAGGTTTTGCACCAAGCCGGCGGCTGCCAGCTTCGCAGGGGCTTCCGGATCGCCGATTAACAGTTCAATTTCGTCCAGCACCACAGCGCGGCGGCGGATGGCACCGCAGAGGCTGAGGGGCGTGTCGCCCAGCGCTTTGCGGGCGCCTTCGGTGAGCTGCAGCGCTTCTGCTTCCAGAGCAGCGTAGTGGAAGCGGTCTTTAGATTTCTGGTAGTACTCCAGCTTTTTGCGCAGTTCTTCCTGCGTTTTTTTGCCAAAGCCCTTGAGCTCCACCAGCCGGTTTTCGTTGACGGCGTACAGCAATTCGCCTACGGACTCCACGCCCAGACCTTCCCATACGGCCATGATCTTTTTGGGGCCAAACCCCTTGATGTTGAGCATTTCCTCAATGCCGGCCGGCGTTTTGGCCCGGTACTTTTCCAGCGTTTTCATCTCGCCGGTCTCCAGCAGCTCCTGAATTTTGCCCTGTATGGCTTTGCCAACGCCCTTGATAGACCCGATCTGCTCAGGCTCCATTTCGGACAAGGGCGTCTCAAGGGCGCGCAGGCTGCGGTAAGCGCTGCTGTAGGAACGGATTTTGAAGGGGTTTTCCCCGTGCAGCTCCATGATCTGCCCGAGCTTGCGGAATTGCTGTGCGATTTCTTTGTTGGTCATGTCAGTTGTGGTGCAGTTGGTTTTCAGATAAACCCGGCCAGGCGCGAAGTTATTCAGCCCCGTTCACAATCGGAGCAAAACGCTTCCCCGCAGGCATCAAACAGCCGTTCTCCGCCGGGCAGCGGAGAACGGCCGGATAGCAAGGGCGGGTTTAAAATTCGACTTCCATTTCCATCTTCTCGG
>CAJXXJ010000659.1 GCA_913062745.1 uncultured Phaeodactylibacter sp. | reverse complement strand
CTGCAGGCTACCGAAGATATGCTGGCCGACACCAACGCGATCATTACCGTAGAAGCCCGCCTCACCACCGATGACGGGCGCGTAGACGAGTCCTTCCCACTGGAAATGGAGATTGTCGCCTCCCACGACCCCAACTACATCGCGGTGTCCGACCGGCGCCTTAACTACCGCCGTGCCCGGCAAAATGACCTCTCCTACAAGGTCCACTTTCAGAATACCGGAGAGGGGCCCGCCAGCCGGGTGGAGATACAAACGGACCTCCCGCCCGGCTATTCCGCTGAAAGCCTCCGCATCCTGGAAACGCAGCCAGCCGTGCCCCTCTGCCCGGAAGCTCCGGCCAGCTGGAGTTGCCTGGATACTGCTTATCAGGATGGGCAGTTGGTGCTAACCTTCCGTAATATCTATCTGCCGGGTACGCGGCAGGAAGGGGTAGGACAACGAGATTCCACACAGGGCTATGTTAAATACCGGCTGTCTCCGGGAAAAGCGGTGGAAAAGCGGCCCTTCAGCGCCCGCGCCGCCATCATTTTTGACCAAAACCCACCCATCCGCACCGGGCGGGCCGCCACCCGCTTCAAGGCCGGCTGGTCGCCCGGGCTACTGGCCGGCAGGCGTTTTTCTTCCGATGGGGAAGGCGCCTGGCAGTTTGGCCTCAGCCTCGCCCCTTTCAGCCCCCACCGCTTATTTTGGCAGGTAGAGCTATGGGCAGGCCTACCCACGGAGCAGCAGAGCAGCAATAGCAGCCGCGATACGGTCCGCACAGAGAATGACCTGCTGGGGCTCCCCTTCGTAGCCACCGTAGATACCATCACCCAACAAACCCAGACGGTGAATACGCAGGTACAAACCTTCGCGCTCACGCCCCTTCAGGCGCGGTACAACCTCAGCGGCTGGATCGGCCTGGGCACGGGGCTGATGCTGGAGCTCGAGTACCGCCGCTCGGAGCAAACCACGCAGGCCGAGCGCTTCGTCAGGATATACGATCCGGACGGGCAGGAACTAACCGACCTGGCACAGAGCTTGAGCCCGGCAGAACAATCGGAAACCACGGCCGCCACCAACTTGTACGGCAGCTGGTTTGCCGAGGTGCAGCTGGGCAAAGTCCGGCAGGGGCCGGCGCTGGGCATCCGGGGCGTACTCCCCTTTGATGCCCGCCCCGCCTATGGCCTGGCTTTTTTGCAATGGCGGTTTTAAGTTTTTAGCTTTATGCAAAAAGGCGAATGGCAAAACCGGCAGGCTACCTTGGATTGATACTGTTGCTATGTACCGGCCTCAGGGCACAGGACAGCCTCGCACACTGGCAGGAAAAAGCCTGGCAGTACGCTGACCCGCCTGTGCCCGACAGCCTCGCCTTTTACTACCTGCGCATTGCCGGCTACCACCGCTCTGCCGATGAGCTGGAGGGCTTCCTTTATGCCTACTGGGATTGGCAGGCTGCGCTTTTTGATGACTCCCCTGCCGCTCTTGAGCTACTCGATACGGCCGCGCAGCGCATTTGGCGAAAGCCGGCTACTCCCGCAGAAGCAGAAGCCCTGCTCTGGCTGGAAGTCAACCGGGGCTACCACCGCTTTCAGCTGGGGCGGGTCACGGCAGCTGTTGAAGCTTATGAGCGAGCACTGCACCTCTATCAGGCCCACCGCTTTACGGACTTTGAAGCACTGGACTACCTCTATCTGCCCCTGGGCGCCCACTACACCCGGCTGGGCGACAATGAAAAAGCCCGGACTCTGTACGAGCAGGCTATAAGCAGCCAATCGGAACAAGCAGCCCCCGGTACGCTGGCCGGGCTATACAACAACCTGGGTTTGACCTACTGGAATGAAGGCCGGCAGGATGAAGCTATCGAAGCCTACCGAAAAGGCTGGTCGCTGCCGGGGCTCCCGCAGGAACAAAGCGGCCTGTTGTACCTTTCCGCCGGGCGCAGCTACCGGGCAATGGGACAGGAGGGCACAGCTGCGGCTTTCGCCGAAAAAGCGCTGCGTACCCTGCAGCCACTGCAACAATCGGAAGCACCGCCGGAAGGCCTGAACGACTATCTGTCCGGAGCATATCTGCTACAAGGGCAACTGATGAGTAGTGGTGGCAAAGACGAAGCCGCACTGAAAGCACTGCATAAAGCCCGGTCTTTCGCCCAAAGCGCCCGGCGCACCGAATATCACCGCTCGGTTGCGAAGGTAAATCTGGCTATTGGCGATGCGCTGCTCAAAGCCCGGCAGCCAGCTCCGGCACTGCAGGCTTACCACGCCGCGCTGTGCAGCCTTTTTCCGGAATTACCGGAAGAAAAACCCACTGCGCTGCCCGACTCCACCCGGCTTTATGGCGAAAATACCATCTACGAAGCGCTGGCCGGCAAAGCAGAAGCGCTGGCTGACCTCTACCGGCAAACGTCAGATGAATCCTGCCTGATGCTGGCTTACCGCTGCCACCAACTGGCGAGTCAGGCCGAACAGGAGCTACGGAGGTGGTTGCTGTACGAGTCCTCCCAGATCAATTTAATCGCTCAAAGCCGAGCCCGCATTGGACATGCCATCGGGCTGGCGCGGGAGCTGTACGAGCGTACACAAGACGAGCAATACCTTCTGCAGGGCTGGGCTTTTGCGGAACAACTGAAATCGGCTGTGCTGGCGGATGCCGTACGGCGGCACCGGCAAGTGGGAAAGGAAGCCAGGGCCATTCAACGGCTGCGGAAGCAAGTCGCCTACTTTGAACGGCAGCTACTGCTCCGGCCCTCCCACAAAAACCGTCTGTCCTGGCTGACCGAACGCGATGCGCTGAAGGAAAAACTGCGGGCGGCGTATGAGCGATCCGGGCAGTCCGCTGTGATGGAAGAACACCGCAGCTTTCAGCCCCGGCGATACACAGCAAAAGAAGGTAGCGCAGTAATCGAGTATTACGTAGGCGATTCAGCGGTGGAAGTATTTTTAGACTCCTTTAAACGCTTCCTTATTTCGTACAGAATTAATAAATTTATTTCATTTTGCGATTCTTCAAAATAAACGATACTAAAATTTAGTAAAAATTTGCTGAAGTTATCAATATGTTGAATTAT
>CAJXXJ010000658.1 GCA_913062745.1 uncultured Phaeodactylibacter sp. | reverse complement strand
GCATCATCGGTTTGCAGGGTAAAGGCTCCGGTGACCGGGTCGTATTCATCCCCCAGCAGTGCCCGGTCCTGATTGAAGCTGCGTTGTACACGCCCGGCTTGTATGCCTAACGTCAGCACATTATCGCCTTTCTTGTCCAGCCCGTAGTGATAGGAAGCGCCGATAGCGGAGGAGTTGGTGCGAAGATTAAGCGTACCTGCCACATCGTTGACGATGACTGCGCCGACACCCACCCAGTCCTGATCGCGAAACCCGCGGATGATGGGCGCATCAATATAGAAGGAAGGCGTTTCGTAGCCCCGGTTGCTTGATACGGAGTACCATTGCCCCCGGTAGATCCCTCCCACGCGGGCGGTACCAAAAAACGCGCCGGTATTGGCCGGGTTAAGCGTCAGTGGCGACATGTTAAACAGTGAATTGTGTACATCCTGCGCACTGAGCGATCCGGCTGCAGCAATGGACAACAAGAAGAGCAGTAGTCTGACTAGCTTCATAGAGTTGTAGTATTTTGGCAGTTCCTGAGGGCGGGTGAGCAAGGCTTGCTGGCGCGCTCCTCCTGAGCATATTGGCGAAAGATAATTTTTTTCCGCCACAAAAGTATAAAAACAGCTGGCAAGATAGGGCTTCCCCATAAGCCGCCCAATTGTCTGGCCCGTGAATTTCTCCGCATAGCCGACATTAACCGCCTAGACTGCCCCTGCTAATGGCTATCCTCTTGCCAACGCAGCTACCTCCTCCAGCGGGATATCGCGCATGCAGCGGAAGTGCCCCTTTGGGCATGTTTTGTACCCTATTTTGGAGCATGGGCGGCAGGACAGGCCATTTACCTGTACGCTCGTATTCTTTTCTACGCCTTCCGGATAAAAAGGATACATCCCAAATTCGGGTATAGTATTCCCCCAGATCGAAAGGATCTCTTTTTCAAAAGCCGCCGCGATGTGCATCATCCCCGTATCGTGCGTGATTACTTTCCAGGCCTGCCGCACTACGGAAGCGGACTCGTTTAGCGAAAACCGGCCGCAGCCATTCACCAGCTGCGGATGCCCCGACTCTGCTACGATCTGTTCGCCCTCCTCCTTTTCCGCCGGCCCGCCCAGCAGTATCACCGGTACGCTGAGGCGGTTGCACAGCTCAATGATCCGGTCCGTTGGCAGTCGCTTGGTAGCGTGAGCAGCACCAATTGCGAAGGCAATAAACCGCCGGTCTTCTCCCGGGAATTGCAGCCATTTGGCCAAGTCTACCTCTGCCTCTTCGGGAATAAAATAGTCCAGCCCTCTCCCGTCGTGGCGCGCGCCGGTTTTTTCCGCCGGGGCCATGTAGCGCTGTACAATATGTACTTGTGGCAAACGGTCTATTTTCCAGTTGACCATCAACCATTTGGCATAGTTGATCTTATTAAAGGTGTACGCTTTCGCGGAAAGCGCCCACTTGACCTGCAGGCTGCGGAGATTGTTATGCAGGTCGATGACATAATCATAGCCTTCGCCCCTGAGCTCCTGCCGCACCTCCGCCACCTTTTTATCAATAGCGTATACCTTATCCACATGCGGGTTGGCATCAAGCATGCCCCGGAAGGAACGCTTGGTCAGGTAGTGGACCTCTGCTCCCAGCTGCTTCAGCGACCGGATAACCGGGGTGGTCAGCACAATATCACCGATAGAAGAAAAACGGATAATCAGTACCTTCATCGGCTCAGGCGTACATTTTCGGTTTCGATCAGCGAGACCTGCTCCAGCTCCCCCGCCTGAAATAGAGAATCAAAAGTAGCTACCGCCCGCGTGTCCGTCTTCGGTTTGTAGTTGCGGTAATCGGCGATGCGCAGCCCTTCCACGCTGCGGACGTTAAAGGCTTCGCGAAAGCGTGCCCCTCCTCCGTTCACTTGATAGTTGTAAGCGAGGTAGTCCACCGTATGCTGTTCCTGATGAACCCAGTAGACGTACTCATCTTCGTAGTCGGTACCGCCGCCCTCCTGCCGGAACGTCACGCCGATTTTGTGATAAGGAGACTCCTTGATTGTTGTTTCGCCCAGATACACGGCGTTTACAGCTTCATCCTGCAGGAAGTAAGGCAGCAGGGCAAAGTAGACCACAGAATTGACCGAACCGGCGTACCCCGCGCTGTCTTTGGGCGTCAGGTCAAGCGGTTCTCCGTTGACGGTGCGCTGCAGGCTGTCGTTGGTGAGCTGGTCGCGGATGAGCGCGCCGCTGGAGTCGATAAAGCTGCGCACGTAGAGGAATTTACCCCCCTGCCGGAATACCTGATAATTGTACTGCCGGAAGCTGAACTCTAAAGAGCTGCTGTCGACCAGATGGCTGCCGTGCGCCCGCAGCGCTTCGCTGATAACGGCTTCGGCTTTGGCCTCCGGGCGCTGCGCCGGCTCCTCCTGTGGCTGACAGGCAAACAGGAAGGCGAACAAGCATAGTGGAAATAATCTTCTCATAACAGCAAAGATACAGAGCCTCGGCAAAATCCAAACGGGCGCTTATATTTGTTCCTCAAAATAAAAGATATGGGACTGAAGTCATTCCTGGTAAAGCCATTTGCTAATAAAATTGCCCGCGACATCCGCCGCTGGTCTGCCGACGGGGTGGCCGCGCAGCGCAAGGTGTTTCGGCAGTTGATGGAGAAAGGGCAGCGTACTGCTTTTGGCCGCGACCATGGCCTGCATCCGGGCATGAGCTACGAGGAATTTCGGCAACAAGTGCCCATCCGGGATTACGAAGCGCTCAAACCGTACGTGGAGCGCATCAAAAAGGGAGAGAAAGATATACTCTGGCCGGGCCTGCCAAAGTACTTTGCCAAGACCTCCGGCACTACTTCGGGCGTGAAGTACATCCCGCTGACCAAAGACAGCATGCCCAACCACTTCGGCAGTGCACGCAACGCGCTGTTCAACTACTACGCTGAAACCGGTAAGGGCAGCTTTCTTGATGGCAAGATGATCTTCCTCTCCGGCAGCCCCGAGCTGGAGCAGGTAGGCGGTATCCCTACCGGCCGGCTGTCCGGCATCGTCAACCACGAGGGGCCGTCCTGGCTGCGCACCAATCAGC
>CAJXXJ010000657.1 GCA_913062745.1 uncultured Phaeodactylibacter sp. | reverse complement strand
CAAAAGCCCCTTTTTCAACAGCGCCCTTCCCGGAAGCATGAACAATCCCGAACAATCCCGTAAATTAGCCCGACGCAAATACCGGGCATGAAAAGAATCAACTACCCACTGCTGTACTATCAACTGGGCGAAGAGATGTTCCTTGGCATTTTAGTCGGGACAGACATCGAAGCGATGGGCCCCGATCTGGCAAGCGTGCGCAAAACGCTTTTCACCTATTTGCAGAAGCAGTATAAGAAGTTCGACGAATTTCCGCCAATGGATATCCGGTCTCCGCAGATGCGGCTGATCGATGTACGGGTGCGCCCGGCTTACCGCAAAGGCAATGGCAGCTTCCCGCTGCCGGATGTACTCACCTTGCCGGTGCCGGCCGTGTACGGAGAGGTGGATCAGGGGCATTACGAGTGCCACCTGCCCCACTTTCGCGAAAGCTTCCATTACTATACGCCCCGGCAATTCGAAATGCTGGTGCGCTACGCAGCTACTAACCTGCTCAACCAGATCAGCCCGGAGCGCATCTACCGCATGATGCACTACCCGGAGCCAATGCTCGACCTGGTTACCCTCAAAGTTAACGACGAGCGGGAATACTACTGGGGCGGCTTCGACTACCAGCGCCGGTACGAGACACTAGAACGGCTGGCGGAACGCTACCCGCCAACTAAGAGCGAGCGCCGGCAAATCAGCGCGCTGCCGGATGCTGCCTGGGAACGGGAAGCAGAAGTAAGCGCTGCGGTAGACAAAATCATCAATACCCGCTCCAACCTGCTGATTGTCGGCCGCCCGGGCACTGGCAAAAGCGCCGTGCTCAGCCAGGCGATCAAACAGATCGCTACGCGCTCCCGCAAAGAGATGCTGGGCTACACCTTCTGGCGCATTCAGCCACAGCGCATCACGGCCAGCACCAAATACCTGGGTGAATGGCAGGAAGTAGTGGAACAAATGGTAGAGGAACTATCCGTATCTAACGGCATCATCTGGTTCGAACAGCTGGTACAGTTGCTGCAAACCGGCGGTGATGGCCCCGAAGACAGCGTAGGCGCTTACCTGACCAACTTCCTGCGGCAGGGCAAACTGCAAATCGTGGGCGAGGTGACCCAGCAAGAACTGGAAAGTATCCGGCGCTTGCTGCCCGGATTTGCAGAGGCTTTTCAGGTCATTCAGCTGGAGCCGCTTAGCCACAGCCAAACGCTGAATATACTGCAGCGCTTTGCGGAGTATTCCAGCCAGCAGCTGCGCATAGATATCCCTAAAGACGCACAACAGCTGAGCTACAGCTTACTGCAGCGCTACCTCCCGCACGAAAGCTTTCCGGGTAAAGCGGTGCGCTTCCTCGGGCAGTGCATCAACCGGGTACGGTACCGTAACCTCGACGAGGCCGGCACTTCCGTAGTGCTCGAAACTTTTATCGAACAAACAGGGCTGCCGGAGCTCTTCCTGCGCGATGAGCTGCAACTCAACCCGAAGGAAGTCGCCGGATACTTCCGCAAGCGCATCATCGGCCAGCCGGCAGTGGTGGAAACCCTCTCGCGTATTGTCACCATCTACAAAGCCGGTCTCAACAACCCGAACCGCCCGATTGCCTCCCTGCTCTTTGCCGGGCCCACGGGTGTGGGGAAAACAGCAAGCGCCAAAGCTTTGTCTGCCTACTTTTTCGGTAAAGGCAAACAAAAGCAGCCGCTCATCCCCATCGATATGAGCGAGTTTCAGTACCCGGAGCAGATCGCCCGCCTCATCGGCGCCGGGCGGGAGCCGGGCACCCTCGTCAAGGAAGTGCGGGAGCGCCCATTCTCCGTGCTGCTGCTCGATGAAATTGAAAAAGCATCCCCGGTTATTTTCGATTTGTTGCTGCGCCTGCTCGATGAGGGCGTGATGGTGGATGCCTACGGGCGGGAAACCAGCTTCCGCAATACCATCATCATCATGACGTCCAACCTCGGAGCTTCCAACCGCAGTGCCGTTGGCTTCGGCAGCGGAGCAAACGGCGATCAGGGCTACCGCTCCGCCATCGAGCGCCATTTCCGCCCGGAATTTGTCAACCGCATCGATGAGCTCGTAGTCTTTAATCCGCTGGGCAGCGAGGATATCCGGCAGATCTGCCAGATGGAACTGTCCGGGCTCGAAAAGCGGGAGGGCTTCCGGAAAAGAGGAATCCGGCTCAGCTTTTCTGAGGCGGTGCTGCAACGGTTGGCAAAAGTGGGCTTCGACGAGCGCTACGGTGCGCGCCCGCTGCAACGAGCCATCGAGGACCACGTAGTCACTCCCGCTGCCCGCTTTATGCTCAAAAATAAGATCGAAGAACCCGGCAAGCTGCTGGCTGATACCGCCGAGGGCAAGCCGATCCAATTTACTTTTCAGGCCAAAACTACCCAACAGTGATTTGGACCATACTGCAGGCACTGCTCCTGCTGGGGTTTCCCTTTGTTAGCCGGCGGATGGAACGCCGGGGCCTGCTGCCCCACTGGCTCAGCCCGGTCGTGTTGTGCTACGCCTTTGGCATCCTGCTCCGCAACCTTCACCTGATGCCGCTCGACGATCAGTTGTCGAACAGCGCTACCGAAGCAGGCATCCTCTTTGCCATTCCGCTGCTGCTCTACGCCACAGACCTGAAAAAATGGCTGCAGTTCGCCCGGGGCAGTTTGTTCAGCTTTATGCTGTGCGTGCTGAGCGGCATCCTGGCCACCACCCTTACTGCGCTGCTTTTTCGCTACAGCGAACCGGAAAGCTGGCGGCTGGCGGGCATGCTGGCGGGTATCTACACCGGCGGCACGCCTAACATGCAGGCCATCGGGCTGGCGCTGCGCGCACCGCAGGAAATGATCATAATGGTCAATGCAGCGGATGTACTGCTGGGTGGGCTTTATCTGCTGCTGCTCACCTCCGTACTGCCCGGGCTGATCGGGCGCGTGCTTAAGCCTTTTGCAGGGCAGAAAGGGTATACCGGGGCAGTCCGGACGGCCTCTCCCTACGAAAATTTCAATTACCGGCATGCATTGATCGGCATCGCCCTTACGGTAGCGGTCATCGGCTTGTCGGCAGGCTTCACCTGGCT
>CAJXXJ010000656.1 GCA_913062745.1 uncultured Phaeodactylibacter sp. | reverse complement strand
TAAGGAAAAGCGGCAGGCCATAAGCGGCTTGATGGATGTCAAAGAAGGGGAGGATGCAGAGGCGGAGATCGATAAAGCCTATCAGCGTTTTCTATCGCAATTGAGCAAAGCCTATGCTACCCTGCCGGTGCAGCCTATGCCGGGAGCAGAGCGCTTACTTACGTATCTGAGGGCTCAGGGGGTGAAAGTAGCGCTAAATACCGGCTACAACCGCGCGACAGCACTCCATTTGCTCGGCCGTATGCGCTGGGAAGAAGGCATACAGTTTGACCTGCTAATCACTGCCGATGAAGTGTCTAACCCGCGGCCAGCACCAGATATGATCCATTTGGCGATGGAAAAGCTAGGGATAACCGAGGCAGAGCAAGTGGCAAAAGTCGGCGATTCGAAAATTGATATTGAAGAAGGCAAAAATGCTGGCTGTGGTCTGACGGTGGGGGTGACTACCGGAGCGCAGAAGGCAGAACAGCTGCAGGAAGCTTCGCCGGATCACATCATTCAGCAACTGGAACAGATCATGGTGATCTTAAGATCACCATGATCTTGGTAGGTTAGCTAAGCGCCATCGGCACCTCCATCAGCAGTACCTTCGCGTCGCTGTCTGCCCTGAGGTCAATGGCTGAGGTGTCCCATACGCCATAGCCGTCGCGGCGGTTGAGCGGCTGATCGCCGATGGTGACGTCGCCTTCCAGAATGAATGCGTAGACGCCGTTGTGCTGAGCATCTTTCAGCTCGTAAGTCAGCTCGGTGCCGGGCTGCAGCTCCCCGATGTGGAACCAGGCATTTTGGTGAATCCATACGCCCTCGTCCTCTGCGTTTGGCGAAAGCACCTGCTGCAGCTGATTGGTCATCTTGCCGGGCTCCAGCGTGATCTGATCGTAGCGGGGCTCTACATTCTTCTTGTTCGGGAAGAGCCAGATTTGCAGGAACTTCACCTGCTGATCGGCATTGCGGTTGTACTCGCTGTGGTAGATGCCCGTGCCGGCGCTCATGGCCTGCACATCGCCCTTTCGGATAACGGCTACATTACCCATGCTGTCTTTGTGCTCGAGGTCGCCCTCCAGTGGGATAGAGATAATTTCCATATTGTCGTGCGGATGGGTGTTGAAGCCGCGGCCGGGCGCAACGGTATCATCATTGAGCACGCGCAGCACGCCGAAGTGCATCCGCTCCGGGTTGCGGTAGTTGGCAAAACTGAAAGTATGGTTGGAGTCGAGCCAGCCGTGGTTGGCATGGCCGCGGGTGTTGGCTTTATGCAAAACAGATTTCATGGTCCTCACTTCTTGGTTTGGTAAATGATTAAAACCGACCTGATCCATCATGGCGTCGTAGGTCGAGTGTTTGGGGCGCACGTTTTTGGCGCGCAGCATCGGGCTGCCGGCTGCCAGGCCCGCAACGCCCAGGGCTGATTTTTTCAGAAATTCTTTGCGGTCCATCGGTTAATTGTTTTGCTACAAAAATGCGAAGCTTTCCGTTGCCATGCCATGCAAAAAAGGGAGTGGTCGATGTGAAAATGTCGGTTTGTGAGATAGGCTGCAGTAGCTTTAGGCCCGAAATTCCGTCGCAGACAAGCCGGTTTGCTTTTTGAAAAAAGCGCTGAAGTGCAGCGGCTCCGCAAAGCCGAGGCGCAGGGCGATCTCTTTTACCGTAAGGTCCGTATGCAGCAGCAGCCGTTTGGCTTCGAGCAGCAGGCGGGACTGAATGGCTTCCTTGGCTGACTTCCCGGTAATCTCCTTGACGGTTTGGCTGAGGTGCTTGGAGCTCACGTGCAGGGCTGCGGCGTATTCTTTCACTTTGTGCCATTCGGCGTAGCGGGTATCCACCAGCTTTTTGAAGTCCCGCCAGCGGCAGACGCCGGGGTGCTGCTCGTCCAGCTGCCGGGGGTGCAGGCCACAGCTGTTATTGCTGTAGATGAGGAATAGCTGCAGCAGTGCGCCCAGTGCCCGTTCGCGGTAGGTGAGCTGCATGGGCAGGCAGGCTTCCATTTCCTGTACAATGCCCTGTAGTCGTTCAAGGGTGTCACCTTCCACCGTAAGCGGAGGGGATTCCCCAAATTCCCGGAACAGGTTGATATTGGAAATGAAGCTTTCCGGGATATTGTTGGCGACCAAAAATTCAGCAGTGAAGGTCAGTACCCAGCCCTCCGGTTTTGCATGCAGCACTACCTGATGCACCTGCCCGGGGCTGACAAAGTGTACCTGCCCGGCCTCAAATGGGTACTCGTGCTCATCGATGCGGTGCCAGCCGCGCCCCTGCAGTACCAGCAACACCGTATAGTAATCGTGTCGGTGGGCTACATCCGTCTGCCCGCCGGCGCGCTCGTAGATGTCCTCCATGCGCTGCAGGCGGAAGGCATGGGCGGTGGCGTTACGCTGCTCGATCATGACAGGCCGGCAATTTTATTGGTCGCTCTTCTTCTTTTTCGGTTTGGGCAGTTTCTTCTTTGGCGCTTTAGTGGCTGCCTTTTTGCCCGCTTCCTTTACCGGTATGGTGCCGCCGTACTCCAGGGCAATCATGCCGAGGGGGGGCAGCCTGAGCTCCGCCGAATAGGGGCGGCCGTGGTAGGTTTTTTGCTCGGTTTTGACCGCGCCTTCATTCAGGTGGTCGCCGGTGCCGCCGTAGGGTTTGGAGTCGGAGTTCATCACTTCCTTCCACATGCCGGACAGCGGCAGGCCGATGCGGTAAGCCGGGCGGGCTACCGGCGTGAAGTTGCAGACGACGACAATCGGGCGCTCGTGGTCTTCTCCGTAGCGCAGATACGACATCACGCTGTTTTGGTTGTCGTTGTGGTCGATCCACTGAAAGCCTTCCGGGCTGAATTGCTTCTCGTGGAGCGCCGGCGTCGTTTTGTAAAACTCATTCAGCGCCTTGATCCAGTGCTGTACGCCTTTGTGGTAGTCAAATTCCGTCAGCCACCAGTCGAGCCCCTTTTCGATGTTCCACTCGCTGGTCTGCGCGAATTCGTCTCCCATGAACATCAGCTGGGTGCCCGGATGGGTAAACATATAGCCGTAGAGCAGGCGCAGGTTGGCAAAGCGCTGCCATTCATCGCCC
>CAJXXJ010000655.1 GCA_913062745.1 uncultured Phaeodactylibacter sp. | reverse complement strand
CGGGAACATCCGCCTTGATTAGCCTCAAAATTCGCTCCCACTCAACCCATAAATTAACACTTGACAGACCACTAGGGGGCGCGCGGAGGCAGGAAAAACCACTCCCGTCTCAGAAATGTCCAGTAGTTTAATTCATGCCTTCCTCCACTTGCTCGATTTCGCCCCGGCGCGCGCTCTGTATCATAACCGCTTCCAGGATGTTTTCCTGATTCAGAATGCCCGTCAGCTCTCCGTTTTCATCGAATACCGGACAAATAGACAACCGGCTTTGCTGCATTTTCGCGTAAGCGTCATTCAGCTGCATATCCGGAGACAGGTCTATCCAGTCAGGATTGACGATGCGCTTCAGGCGGGCCTCCCCGCCGTGCTCCTTCAGGCCGCGCAGAATGTCGTCCCGGGAAATGGTGCCGATAATTTGGTTGTCTTCTTCTACGATAAATTCTTTTTCCTGCCCGTCCAGCAGGATATCCACCGCTTTGCTGATGCTGTCCCAGGCGTGCAGAGGCGTAAACTGATGCATCAGAACATCCCTTACCTTAAGGTCTTCCAGCAGGAAACGGGTAGTCTCATAGCGGGATTCTCCACTCGCCCCCAGAAAGATGAACAGCCCGATAAAAATGAGCCAGAAATCGTACATAAAACCTAAAAAGACGAATCCAATTGCCAGGAACTGCCCAATCTTGGCAGCGGTATTTGTGGCGGTGGCCCGGTCGTACTTCATAGAGAGCAGCGCCCGCAGTACGCGCCCCCCGTCCATGGGGAAGGCAGGGATCAGATTGAAAAGCACCAGGATTACATTGACCAGCAGCAGGTTGGGGATAAACATTTGGGAAAGGCTAAGCTGGCTGGGGTCTTCCAGCTGAGTCGTGGGCAGCTCCAGCCCGGCGATTTGCATGTAAAGGAAAATCAGGATAGCGATCACCACATTGACTGCCGGGCCGGCTATGGCTACGAGCAGTTCTTCTTTCGGGTTTTCGGGCATTTTTTCCAAACTCGCTACCCCGCCTATGGGCAGCAGCGTGATGTTCTTAGTCGGTATGCCATAGCGCCGGGCAGTGAGGGCATGCCCGTACTCGTGCATGACCACACAAGCGAAAAACGCCAGCACAAAACCGATGCTGATGAGCGCCTCCGTAGTGCTTTGCCCTGCTCCCAGGCTGGAGAGAAAAATCCAGCCCAGCAGAATAAGGAACGTCCAGTGAATGTACACATTGATACCAAACAACCGGACTACTTTTAATGACCAACTCATGGTTCTCGTCTTTTAACAGAAAACCGCACGAGAGGGGCTGTTTGTTCGGGCAAGGGCAGCTACATTCCCCCGGCCCGGGCAGGCGGCTAACGGTTTTTACTCGCCGGCTACAATCTGCAGCTTGCGCTGTACCTCGCGCGCTTTTTCCACTGCCGCCTCCAGTGATTCGTCCACCACCGTCGCGTGGCCCATCTTGCGGAAGGGCTTTGTCGTTGACTTACCGTAGAGGTGCAGGTGCACGCCTGCTATCTCCAGGCAATCTGCCAGCCCCTCATAGTGCACCGGCCCGGTCTGCCCGGCTGCGCCCAGCAGGTTGACCATGACGGAAGGCGCTTTCATTTTGGTGCTGCCCAATGGCAGATTGAGTACACCGCGCAGGTGCTGTTCAAACTGCGAGGTGTAGCAGCTGTCGATCGTGTGGTGCCCGCTGTTGTGGGGGCGTGGCGCCACTTCATTGACCAGCAGCTTCCCTTCCCGGTCGAGGAAAAGCTCCACGGCCAGCAAGCCACATATGCCAAAGGCTTCAATCACTTCTGTGGACAGTTGCACAGCTGCCTCTTCCAACTCTTTAGAGATATTGGCAGGGCAAAACAGGAACTCCACCAGGTTGGCCTGCGGGTTGAAGGCCATCTCCACGGTGGGAAAAGCCTTTATCGCTCCATCTTCGTTCCGCGCTACGATCACAGCCAGTTCCTTGTCAATGTCTACCAACTCCTCAATCAGGCAGGGGCCGGGCAGCAGCTTTTCAGCAAGCGCCGCTTCGTTGCGGATTACGCTCACTCCTTTGCCATCGTAGCCGGCTGTACGGCTTTTCTGTACGAAGGGCAGGCTCAGCGTTCCTGACGCTACGGCCCCCCGCACAGCGCTTGCATCCGGATACAGCCGAAAGGGCGAAGTAGGAATACCGCGCGCTGCGTAGAACTGCTTTTGCAAGCCCTTATCCTTGATAATATCCAGCTTATCCGGCGCCGGGTGTACCTTTACCCCCTCCTCTACCAGACGGTGCAGCGCTTCGGTGTTGACGTGCTCTATTTCAATCGTCAACACATCCTTGTCTTTCCCGAATTGATACACATCATCGTAAGACTTGAAGTCGCCTTCCGTAAAAAAGGGGCTGACCCGCGCCGCAGGAAAATCTGCAGATTGATCCATCAGGTAAAGCGGCAAATGCCAATTGCTGGCCGCCTGTGCCATCATCTTGCCCAGCTGCCCACCGCCGAGCACGCCCAGTTTGAAATTTGGATGCAGTATGGAAGAAGCGTAAGACATATCCTTATTGGTTAATTTGTAGCGTTCAGAAATGTGTGCCTGACGCTCTGCAATTCAAAACAACCACGAATCTTAACCGTGGAACCTTGAACCGCATCCGCCAGCCTGCCCGCAAAACTAGGCAAATGAGGCCAAAAAACAGGCAGGACAGCTCTTCCTTGTTCATCCACAGGCAGGACAGCACCACGGGACTGCCATAACAGCCCCACAGCCATTAACTTTGCAAAGGGCCCACAACCAACCGCATGCGCTACTCCCCTATCAAACTACCGGTACAGCTCAGCCACCAAATCCGGCAGATTGGCCCGCTGCTCCTGATGCCGGTGCGCCAGTGCGACCTGCAGCGCAAACCCCACTTCCATGACTGATGACAGACACACTGTTACAAAGACAAAGACAAAGGCAAGACAGAGAAAGAGGCAGAGAAAATGTGTGTGTGTGTGTGTGTGTGTGGGTGGGTCGCGGAAGGGGCGTGAGAGTGTGTGTATGTGGGAGTAAGAGCCAGCGGCGCTGCCCTCCTCCAACTGCAACAACAACCA
>CAJXXJ010000654.1 GCA_913062745.1 uncultured Phaeodactylibacter sp. | reverse complement strand
TGGGCATGGCCGCCGGCATAGTGGTAGGCGTTTTTGGCATCACCCACCTGCTGGAGCATTACCCGATTTTGCTCTGGGCCTTTTTCTTTGGGCTGATCGTCGCCTCGGCCGTCTACATCGGGCAGCAGGTGGAGCGCTGGCGCCCCGGCGAAGTAGCGGGCCTGGTGGTCGGGACCATTGTCGCCTATATCATCACTATAGCAAGCCCAGCAGAGGGGAATACGCAACTTTGGATGGTCTTCCTTTCCGGTATGATCGCCATATCCGCGTTGATATTGCCAGGTATATCAGGCAGTTTTATCCTCTTGCTAATGGGCATGTACACCATAATCATCCCTACCATCAAAACAGCTTTGAAAACCCTCGCACCAGAGAGCCTGATCGTGCTTGGCGTGTTTGGCCTAGGCTGCTTAGTCGGGCTCGCCACTTTTTCGCGCTTGCTGTCTTGGACCTTTAAGCACTACCACAATCTGACGCTGGCCGTGCTCACCGGCTTCATGCTGGGCTCGCTGAATAAAATCTGGCCCTGGCGCAAAGCCGTGCTCGGCCTGACGGAGGAAGGCGAGATGGTGGAAATACAGGCGGGTATGGAAGTGGACAAAATAATTAGTGAGGTCAACCTCATGCCCGGGCAGTATGCCTCGGAAGTAGGCCCTTCTTTTCTGGCAGCTGCCCTGCTCTGCATGCTGGCCGGCCTGGGGATTGTGTTTTTACTCGACCGCCTGGACAAAAGAGGATTCTGATGGAGATGCCCAGACCAGCAGAGCGCTTATTCGGGCTGATCGGCTACCCGCTGTCGCATTCCTTCTCCAAGCGCTACTTTACCAATAAATTTACCACGGAAGGCATCACTGATGCGGCCTATGAATTATTCCCGATACCGGAAATCGGACAGTTGCCTGAATTGTTACAGGCACACCCGAAGCTGGCAGGCCTCAACGTAACGATTCCTTACAAGGAAGCCGTAATGCCGTACCTGTCTGATATAGACGCCGGCGCAGCTGAAATCGGTGCGGTCAACACCATCCGGATAGGGGAGGAGGGGCAGCTTACAGGCTACAATACAGACCTCTACGGGTTTGAAAACTCCCTGCACGCCTGGTTGTTAAATGAGCGGAAAAGCACAGAGGGGCTGTCCGCTTACGTGCTGGGCACCGGCGGCGCAGCCAAGGCGGTCGCGTACGCCCTGCAACGGCTGGGTATCCCCTACGCCTGCGTATCGCGCAAGCCGGAAGGGGCGCAAATCGGGTACGATGCGCTGGATGTCGCCCATACCCCGCTCATCATCAATACCACCCCGCTGGGCATGGCGCCAAAAACAAAGCACTGCCCGGCCATCGATTACGAAGCGGTAGGCAACGGGCATTTCCTGTATGACCTGGTGTACAACCCCGAACAAACCCTCTTTATGCGCAAAGGCGCAGAACAGGGCGCACGGGTGAAAAACGGCATGGAAATGCTGATCGGGCAGGCCGAAAAGGCCTGGCAAATCTGGAACACGGAATAAATACTGCAGCGTAAAGGATTACGGTCATATGACGCCCGCCGATGCAGCAAATTAATTTAAAAATATCTACTTTGTAGTATCATATCTAGCCAAATGCCATTATGAAAAAACTAGGAAAGCCAGTCCAGGACATCACTAAAATCCGCAAAGTCGTGGAGGAAGTCATGAATGAAGAAACCGGCAACGTCGTACGCTTTGACGATACCGAGACGGCCTTCAAAATGAAAACGGACGAGGAGCTCAAAAAATCAGCCTGGCTGTTCGGCATGATGAACCGCCACTGGCTCGTCGGCATCGGCTCTAAGGTAGGGCTGGCTGCTATCCGCATGCATCTGCCCTTCGTGGAAAGCATCGTCAAAAACACCATCTACGAACAGTTCTGCGGCGGTACCACCCTGCTGAACTCCGAGCCGGTCATTAACCGGCTGTCGGAGCAGAATACCTTCACCATACTGGACTACGGCGTAGAGGCTAAGGAGACAGAAGAGGATTTCAACAATACGATGAATGAAGTCATCCGGGCAATTGAATTCGCGAGCCGCCGCAAGGATATCCCGGTGGTGAGCACCAAAGTGACCGGAATGGCCCGCTTCGGCTTGCTGGAAAGCATTCAGCGCGGAGACACCTTCACCAAAGAAACCCGGGCGGAGTACAAGAACGTGCTGAAGCGGATTGATGCCGTTTGCCATACGGCTGCCCAAAAGGGCATCAGCGTGTACATCGATGCGGAGGAGAGCTGGATTCAGGACCCGATAGACCACTTCGTAAATATGATGATGCGCCGCTACAACAAGGAGCGGGCAGTGGTCTACAATACTTTTCAGATGTACCGTAAAGACCGGCTGCAGTTTCTCATCACTTCCTTCAATCAGGCGAAGCGCGGCGGCTATATCCTGGGCGCTAAACTCGTGCGCGGCGCCTACATGGAAAAAGAACGCCAAAGGGCCCGGGAAATGGGCTACCCCGACCCCATAAATCCTACCAAAGAGGCCAGTGATAAGATGTACAACGATGGCCTGCGCTTTGCCATAGACCACGTAGATGAGATCAGCTTCGTGGCGGGCAGTCATAACGAACAAAGCTCCCAACTCCTGGCCCAGCTCATGGATGAAAAAGGACTGGACCGGAACGACCGGCGCATCTGGTTTAGTCAGCTTTACGGAATGAGCGACAACCTAAGTTTCAACCTGGCCGAAGCCGGCTACAACGTGGTTAAATACCTCCCCTTTGGCCCCGTGGCCGAAACCCTGCCCTACCTCATCCGCCGGGCGGAAGAAAATTCCGCGGCGGGGGGGCAAACCAGCCGGGAGCTCAACCTCATCGAAAAAGAACTGCACCGCCGGGGTATCGATTAGGTGTGGGGCTTTGTTCTACCTTTGTATTTGTGGAGCAAGCGAAAAAAGACTGGCAAGACCTGCGGGCCGGCGACGCCCATTACAAAGCCTACGTAGGCCCGCCCAAAAAATACGATTTGCTGGGCGCTTTGCAGTTTACGCTGCTCACCGCGGCCGGCCTACGCAGCCACCACCGCCTCTGCGATATTGGTTGCGGCTCCCTGCGC
>CAJXXJ010000653.1 GCA_913062745.1 uncultured Phaeodactylibacter sp. | reverse complement strand
CCTACCTGCCTGCCGACATCTACGTGCGCTTCCTGCGCCTGATGGGCAAGGATGTAGTGTGGGTGTGCGGCTCCGATGAGCACGGCGCAGCCATCACCATCCGGGCGAAAAAAGAAGGCATCAGCCCTCAGGCAATCATTGATAAATACCATGCGCTCAACAAGAATACCTTTGAGCAGCTTGGTATCTCCTTTGATTACTACCACCGCACGAGTGCAGAACTACACCACGAAACGGCACAGGACTTTTTCCTTAAACTGCACGAGCGGGGGGGCGAGTTCGAAGAGCGCGAACAGGAACAGTACTACGACGAAGATTATGATCAGTTTCTGGCCGACCGGTACATCAGCGGCACCTGCCCCAAGTGCGGCCACGAAGAAGCCTTCGGCGATCAGTGCGAAAACTGTGGCTCCGACCTCTCCCCTACCGAACTGATCAACCCGCGGTCTACCCTTAGCGGGAAAACGCCTGTACTGCGCAAGACCACCCATTGGTACTTCAAGCTTGACCAACATGAACAGTGGCTGCGCGAGTGGGTCAGCGAAGGTACCCTTGACGGGAAAAAACACCACGATGCCGGTGCATGGAAAAACCATGTGATCGGGCAGTGCCTTTCCTGGCTCGACGGAGGGCTGCAGCCCCGTGCTATCACCCGCGACCTGAGCTGGGGTATTCCCGTGCCGCTCGAGCGTGCGAAGGGCAAGGTGCTCTATGTTTGGTTTGACGCGCCCATCGGCTACATCTCTGCTACCAAGCAGTGGGCCAAAGAGAACGGCAAAAACTGGGAGGACTACTGGAAAAGCGAGGATAGCCAGCTCATCCACTTCATCGGCAAAGACAATATCGTCTTCCACTGTATCGTCTTCCCCGCTATGCTCAAAGCGTACGGTGATTTCAACCTTCCGGTAAATGTGCCCGCCAATCAGTTCCTCAACTTCGAGGGGCAAAAGTTTTCCAAATCCCGTGGCTGGGGGCTCGAGCAGCATCAGTACCTGGAAGAGTTCAAAGACTTCCCCAATAAAGAAGATGCCCTTCGGTATGCGCTTACGCGAAATATGCCGGAAAACCGCGATGCCGATTTTAAGTGGGACGAGTTTGTCGAGTTTCACGACAAGGAACTGGCAGATAACCTGGGCAACTTCGTCAACCGCGTCGTCGTCCTCAGCAATAAATACTTTGGCGGTGAAGTACCGCAGACTGACGTCAATTTGAAGGAAGCACTCATCCACGTACGGGAAATAACCGACCGCGTAGTCCGCGAGCTGGAGCGCTTCAGCTTCCGTACAGCAGCCAACGCCGTCATGGAGCTTTCGGCATGGGGAAATGCTTACCTGCAGGACGCCGCCCCCTGGGCGCTGTATAAGGAAAACCCCGAAGACCCCGCTATAAAAGAAAGCATGTTTATCGGCTTGCAGGTGGTGGCCCTGCTCAGCGCGCTTACGGCACCCTTTATTCCCTTTACCAGCCCAAAACTGCGCCGCCTGCTTGCACTTCCCGAACTCGAAGCCGGGGACCTGGAAACGTTGCTTGCAAGGCTGAAGGCAGGGGAAGCCTTACTGCCTGCCGGCCACAAGATCGGCGAGCCGGAACTGTTGTTTGCAAAAATCAGAAACCGGAAGGACGACAGCCTGCTGCAGATCATTGAACGACAGAAAACAAAACTACAGGAAATAGAACAACAGGAAGTAGCAGCCGAGCGGGAGCCCCTGAAGCCGGTCATCGAGTTTGACGACTTCTCAAAGTTGGACCTGCGCACCGGCACAATTGTCGCTGCAGAGAAAATGCCGAAAGCGAACAAGCTTTTAAAATTGGCGGTTGATATGGGTAATGAAACCCGCACCGTAGTTTCCGGCATCGCCAAACATTATAAGCCGGAAGAATTGCCCGGACAGCCCGTCGTTTTGGTAGCCAACCTGGCTCCTGTAAAATTGCGCGGCGTAGAGTCACAAGGCATGATACTGATGGCGGAGGATCAGGAAGGAAAACTCACTTTCGTAGCTCCACCTCAAGGGTTTGGCAATGGTTTTACGGTGCGGTGATTGCATGAACTATAACCAAATAAAGCCAAAGTTACTACCATGAGCCAGAACTACCATTTAATCATTTCCGGAAAAAACATCGTGCTCAATGCCCAGGGGTTTATCGACGCTTTAAAGTACGAAGCCAGCCCCAACGGATCAAGCGTTTCTTTTGACGAAGGCACACCGCTGTTGGATGAAGCCACGGACCAGCCTACTATTCTGGCTACCGTCCATAAGGGGCAGCCTATCGTACTCGACAGCCACGCCCAACAGCCCAGCCCGAAGCTGGAAACTACGCTGATGGAATTCACTCGCTATTCGGGTACGGACGCGCTGTCCATTTCAATATCTGACGAAGGGTCTTTTTCTGCTTATCACTATTTCCGGGACGGCAAAATGCTACGCGCTGTCACCAACATCGGGCACGATGTTCAGACCGAGGGCATTGCCATACCTTACGAAGAGATGGGTGTAGACCCTCAGCTTGTCCTGACTGCCTTCTGTGACAGCTGGCTGGTGCTGAAACACCTGCCGTGGACTGTTTTTCATTTTCAAAAGCAGCTACAAACGGAAGCAAAGTAAGTCGGGCCGTTTTCTTAAAATCCACTCAATTACATGAAAAAGAGCAAATATTGGTTGTTGGCGGGCCTGGCCCTGATCATAACAGGGTCAATTGGACTGTTTTTCAGCCAACTTATCATCGAAGACTGGCTACAGGTTGAACGCCACTTTGGAGAAGAGCCGCTTAGCATCCGGACGATGCGGGTGGGCGGCATTGTGTTTCTGGCTGGCATTATCGCAATGGTCTACGGCGGCTGGCAGAACCAGAGAATCAAAAAGCATTCCTGATCCCTTTCCTGTTGATTTGAAAAAAAGAGGCAGAACAAAGCTAATTTATCAGAAATAGCGCACTCCTGACTTCATCCAATATTCCGCTGACGGCAAAAGTAAAAGCCGGGCATTCCCACTGTGGAGTGCCCGGCTTTTTTTATGGCTTCCGCCAAAAAACAGGAAAGCCGGGCACCCGCTTTCGGGGTGCCCGGCTCTC
>CAJXXJ010000652.1 GCA_913062745.1 uncultured Phaeodactylibacter sp. | reverse complement strand
ATTTGGCGCAAGCCTGCCGTTTGCTTACCTGCTTTTCTCCTACTATCAGAGCGGGCACTTCGAGACCTATTGGTTTCACTCCTTCACCGTAGCCGGGCGCTACCCTTCCTCACAGGGCCCGCTGCACTACCTGGTGTTTTCGCTCGATTTCTTCCTGCGGTTTTTGCCGGTGACGCTGGCTTTCGCCATGGCGCTCAGGAGCCGCGAACTGCCGGGCCGTACCCGCTCGCTGGGCCTGCTGTGGTCAGCATTTGTGTTGCTGGCGGTATTGATCCCCGGCAATGCATTCGGGCATTACTTCATTCAACTGATGCTGCCGGTGAGCTTTGTGGCCGGCGAGTTTTTTGCGCTGCCGCTTACGCAAATACCAAAGTGGCTGCGCTGGATGCGCAACCCTAAGATCGGCTACTCCCTGCTCGGGCTGCTGCTGATCGTACACTTTATCCTGCAGAAAAAGGACTACCTCGACAAGCCGGACTATCCGCGGGAAATTGCCGGTTACCTGAACCCCCGGCTGGAAGAAGGAGACCTTTTCTACTCTGAAGAGGATCAGCTGGTGTACTACCTGACAGACCGGCTGCCGCTCATCCCCTACGTGCACCCGTCTCTCTTTATTGATGAAAAACATATTGAAGCGATGGAAATTGATGTCCCGCGCTTGGTAGAGCAGGTAAAAGCGGCCGAACCGCGTTTTTTAGTTTTCCGCATTCCGGTGGATGACGAGCGCTTCCCGGAGTACCGGCGCAAGTATTACCGCCCGGTCAAAGAGATCGATGACTTTGTACGCATCTACGAACGGCGGGACTCCGTGCCGGTCTCCTTCCGGCCCGCAGAATAATCTTGCAGGAAGCCTTGCATCTTTACGGGCAATACCCTATTTTTGCATTCGCTTAACAAACAGGACTGGAAGCAGTCTGAAGGAAAACAAGGATGGGGGTATAGCTCAGCTGGCTAGAGCGCTTGCATGGCATGCAAGAGGTCGGGGGTTCGAATCCCCCTACCTCCACAAATTAAAGGGGTACCCGAGGTGGTGCCCTTTTTTATTTCTTATCTGTTTTCAAAACGCCTCCCGGCGCTTCCGCTCTTCATCCAGCCTGCCGGCAATGGGTTGCGCTATCGCCGGCGCATCCGGGCGAGCCAAAATCCGGTCTACCCAATCCTCAGCATCCGCTGCTTCTATAATGGCTGTTTTTGCTTGCTGGTAAATTACCACATTTCCCCGAAAAGCTCAAGGTGCTCATTCCTGCTCCGTCAGGTCTCCGATTGACTCCACGCCCAGCCGGGCGGCCTGCTCTTCGCGCATCATCAGGGCGTAAGTGTTGTTGAAACCGATTGGCTGCAGCCAGCGGATGCCGTACTGTTTTGCGAAAGCGGATTTTACATAATCGTACACCTGCTGCGGCTGCCCAATAATCTGCCGCAAGGTATCCTTCGGCGGGTCGAGCATGACCTGCAGCCCGGTGCCGGTGTACTCCGGGTAGAGGGCGATCTCGCCGTTGCGCAGCGCATCGAAGCAAATTTTGGTGCCGCCCAGCCCGGGCCGGGTATCCACATCGAAGCCGGTATAGCCGTTGATCAGTTGCCCAAACAGCTCTACGAGAATGTACTGCTCCGTAAATATTTTGGAGCCGATGATGAGCGTCTCTCCGCCCTGCTGCTGATCGGGCCGCCACAGCCCGCGCTCCCGCAGAAAGCCCTCCGCCACTTCTGCCGGCGATTGCTTCTCGAAGTCCACCCGATAGTTGAGCACGGTCATCGCGGAGTCGCTGATCTGACCGGCCAGCAAATTGAGCGCTTCCACTACTTCCGGATGCTCGCGGGCAAAGCTTTCCTGCACCACCGGCGTGCAAAAGTAAGGCGGAAAGGCATTGCGGTTGTCTTCTAAAATACGGAGGTCGTAGGCCTTGATGCGCCCATCGGTAGAATAGCCGCTGATCACATCCACTTCCTTTTCGTACACCGCTTTGTACATCAGAGAGTTATTGAGGATGGTGGTATTGAACTCCAGCCCGTAGGTCTCCACCAGGTTGTCGTAGCCATCACGCCGCCCCATGAATTCCGGGGGGAAGCCGGCGCTCCAGCCCGGCGAATAGGCCTGAGGCCAGAAGTATGCGGAGGACAGCAGCGGTATGAGGAGCAGCAGCGGTTTGCCCATGCGCGACAGCTTGCTGGCATCCATGTGTTGCAGTACGGCCAGCAGCTGATCAAAAAAAATAGCCAGCACCGCAGCCGGCAGTGCCCCCGCCACGATCATCACAGAATTATTGAGCGCAATGCCACCAAAGATAAACTCCCCCAGCCCGCCGGCACCGATGTAAGCCGCCAGGGTAGCTACGCCCACATTGATGACCGTAGCGGTGCGCAGCCCGGCAAAGATGACCGGCAGCGCCAGCGGCAGCTCTACCTGACGCAGCAGTTGGCGGCGGGACAGCCCGATGCCCAGTGCAGCTTCCTTTACTGCAGGGTCCACCCCGGAAATACCGGTATAGGTATTGCGCAGAATCGGCAGCAGGGCGTACAGGAACAGGGCAAAGATAGCCGGCTTTACTCCAATGCCGAGCAATGGGATCATGAACCCCAGCAGCGCAATGCTCGGAATAGTCTGCAGCACGCCGGTAAAGCCCAGCACGCTACCGGACAGCTTCGGCCGGCGGGTGATGAAGATACCGAGCGGAACGGCGATGAGCGCGGCGATGAGCAGGGAGATAAAGGTCAGGCCGACATGCTCCAGCATCTGCTCCAGCAGCTTTTCGCGGTTTTCGGCAAAGAAGTTCAGGAGTTCGACCATGACTGCAGGCTTTTGCGGAAGAGTTGAAAAAGATCGTCAAGCTGGAAATAGCGGGGCTGCCCTTCCTGTTCGGTTTGCCCCCACTGCGGCCCGCCGGTGTGCTTGGCCAGTTCGTAGATGGCGCGCAGCAGCGGCAGGCGGGCGGACAGCTTCAGCGGTTGGATGCCTTCCGGCAAATCCGTGCGGAGCCGGCCGAATACATCGCGCAGCCGCGTGGAGCGCAACTCCAGCTGTGCTGCTTTTTCTGCCACGAAGGCGCGTACGAAATCGTTGGCCGGCTCA
>CAJXXJ010000651.1 GCA_913062745.1 uncultured Phaeodactylibacter sp. | reverse complement strand
CGGGGGCAGGGAAGAGCACCTTGCTCCACATCCTGGGCACACTCGATCAGGCCGACGGCGGCAGCTTGCAGGTAAACGGCGAGGAGGTCAGCGGGCTGGGCAAAAAGAAGCTGGCTGCATTCCGCAACCGGAACATCGGCTTCGTCTTTCAGTTCCACCACCTGCTGCCGGAGTTTACGGCCCTGGAGAACGTCTGCATTCCGGCTTATATCGCTAAGCAGAACGAATCGGAAGCGCGCAGGCGGGCAGAAGAGCTGCTCGACTACCTTGGGCTGTCCGGCCGCCTGACGCACAAACCGGGCCAACTGTCCGGTGGTGAGCAGCAGCGCGTAGCGGTCGCCCGTTCACTGATGAACCGCCCGGCCATCGTTTTTGCCGACGAGCCTTCCGGCAATCTCGACTCGGCTTCCTCCAAAGAATTGCATGACCTGCTGTTTCAGCTGCGGGAAGATTTCCGGCAGACTTTCGTTATCGTCACCCACAATGAAGAACTGGCGGGCATGAGCGACCGCCGGCTCGAAATGAAAGACGGCCTGCTCGTCTAATCCCTGATGCCCATGAGTAGTCCAAACCCTACTTCCCCCAACCGCAGCGTACGCGAAATCCTCTCCGAACTCGGCGCAGCCGTCCGCGACTGGTTCCGGGGCCTGCTCAACCTGGAGGAAGGGCTGGACCGCGAAGGCACTATCATCGCCATCAACAACAACAAACGCATTCAGGGGGCCAACGCCTGGATGCTCGGCTGTTCTATTATGATCGCCTCTCTCGGGCTCGACCTCAACTCCCCGGCCGTCATCATCGGCGCTATGCTGGTCTCGCCGCTCATGTCACCTATTCTTGGCGTGGGGCTGGGCGTCGCCATCAACGACCGCGTAGCGATGTTCACCGCGCTGACCCACTTCGGGATTGCCATCCTCATCGCCGTCGTAGTCAGTACTTTTTACTTTACCATCAGCCCCTTCGGGCATGTGACTTCGGAAATACAGAGCCGGACCTCCCCCACATTCCTGGATGGCCTGATCGCCATATTCGGAGGCTTCGCGGGCATCATCTCCAGCAGCCGAAAAGACAAAACCAATGCCATTCCGGGCGTAGCCATCGCTACAGCCCTTATGCCTCCGCTCTGCGTGACCGGCTTTGGCATAGCAGAGTACTTTGAGTTTCTGGTGCAGGGCCGCGGTATGGACGAGCTGGCCTACCTGCAGGAGCGCCGGCGGATACTGGGCATTATGGGCGGCTCCTTTTACCTGTTCTTTCTCAACTCCTTTTTCATCGCCCTGACCACCTACATCATCATCCGCCTGCTGCGTTTCCCCATGCGCAATTATGTGGACCCCAAAGAAGCCCGGCGTAACCGGCTTATTACCGCCCTGTTCAGCCTGATCGTGACGCTGCCCAGCGCCTTCATACTTTATAACCTTTATTTGCTGCAGCAGGACAAAATCGAAGTGACCGAATTTGTGCGCGACCACTTCCCGCAGGCCTGTATCAACTACGAGCTTAGCGGGGTAACGCCCGACTCCAACAAACTCATCCTGCAGCTGCTCGGCCGCCGCATCCCCGAAGACTCCATCGGCTACTACGAAGGGCTGCTGCGGGAAAATTACAAGCTCAACAAACCGGTGAAGCTCTTCCCCATGCAGGCCGAAATGAGCATGGAAGACCTGAAAAACTCCCTGCAGCAGCAGCGGCAGGAGGTCGTCGGCATGCTGGAAACCGAGCGGCGGCGCGCTGAAGAAATCCTGATCGAAAACCAGGCGCTGCAAACGCAGGCCGAACGTTTGCGCTCCGACTCCGCCCGGGTCGCCCGCAGCCTGCGCATCGTCCGGGAAGCCTTCCCCGACGAGCTGCAGAGCATTCACTACGCACCGCAGGTACAAGCCTTTCAGGACAGCAGCATGATGGCGCAGCCAAATCTTTTTATTGTAAAATGGGCCAACCGGCGGGGTACAAAGGCAAACAAAGAACGCCTGCTGAACATTCTCAGGGTAGGGACAGAACTGGACTCCCTGAGCGTGATTTCGTACTAAAAAAACAAAACTAAACGAGCCAATGAGCAGAGCACTGATTTGCGTCGACATACAAAATGACTTCTGCCCCGGCGGTGCGCTGGAGGTAGCAGAAGGGCTTGAAACGGCTACCGTCGCCAATGCATTAATGGAGCGCTTTGACCGTGTCATTGCCACGCAAGACTGGCACCCGGCCAACCATAAGAGCTTTGCAGCCATGCACCCCTGGCGCTACCCGGGCGATGTCATCGACCTGAACGGGCTGCAGCAAATCCTCTGGCCCATCCACTGCGTGCAGGGCAGCTTCGGCGCCGAGTTCGTCCGCGAGCTGCGCACCGATCAGTTTGAGAAAGTCTTTGTCAAAGGCACAGACCCCGAAATCGACAGCTACAGCGGCTTTTTTGACAATGGCCATAAAAAAGCGACCGGCCTGGGCGACTACCTGAAAGAAAAGGGCGTGGACGAGGTCTACATTTGTGGCCTGGCGCTTGATGTTTGCGTGAAATTTACCGTTCTTGACGCCCTCCAACTGGGGTTCAAAACCTATTTGGTAGCCGACGGCACCCGTGCAGTCAACCTGAACGAGGGCGATGGCGAACGGGCTATAGAAGAGATGAAAGAAAAAGGGGCGCTCATCGTCAACTCAGATGAGGTAAAATAGAGCCACGCTGCGCTCACCTGTAACAGACGGATTTCTTCCGTCATACTGCTAAAACAAAAATTCAAGGTTTATGACACCAAATACGACCAGACTATCTACACAGGATTACATCGCGATGGAAGACCAGTACGGGGCACACAACTACCACCCCCTGCCCGTTGTGCTCGAGCGCGGCGAAGGCGTCTTCCTCTGGGATGTGGAGGGCAAAAAGTATTACGACTTCCTGGCGGCTTATTCAGCCGTTAATCAGGGGCACTGCCACCCGCACATCCTCAAAGCGCTGCACGAACAGTCGCAGCGGCTTACGCTGACCTCCCGTGCATTCTACAATAACGTACTGGGCCCTTACGAGCGCTTCATCACCGACTTTTTCGGCTTCGACCGCGTACTGCCCATGAAC
>CAJXXJ010000650.1 GCA_913062745.1 uncultured Phaeodactylibacter sp. | reverse complement strand
AAACTCGTCGCCTTTCTGCAGGTGGTGGAAGTCTACGGACCACTGCAGCGCATTTTCCATTTCGGCAGCCAGGGCATAGCTTTGCCCCTGCCCGACGATGGCATCCCATAAGCTTGTTTTCAGCAGCCCCGCCATTTCGCCACTGCGCAGCTCCACCTCGCGCTCTTCGCGCTTGACGCTCAGCTCATTCTGCAGCTCAAAAACCACGTACTCGTAGTCGTTCGGCTCGTATACCAGATACTCCGCCTGCTCTGATTCGGGATCGGAAAGCACCGTAAACGGTTTGCCTACCCGAAAGTGGCGGACGTCAAATTCATCTTTGGCGTTCGCTACCAGTCTTTCAATAGAAGGGTAATCCATACCCTGTTCCAGCAAGATATCCGCCAGGAAGGCTCCCGACTGAATCGTCTGCTCTTCCAGTTGAAAGGTATCAATGGCAAACCCAAATTTGTAGGTAGGTACGGTGAGCGGGAAGCTGCCCAGGTCTTTGGCTTTTTCAGCAGCCACCAGGGAGGCGCGCATGCTGTTTTTGCCGGTGGAAGATTGGCTGAAGAAGTAGAGGGCGGTGCCCAGAGTCAAAGTAGCGCAGGCAATCGCGCTGTACATCAGCCACTTTTTGTTCTTTTGGAAAAATCGATTTAACGATTCAGGTAAATCCACAGTCACATGATTTGGTTAAACAATCGTTTCGTTTGGTGTCATGAGTGGGGCAGCACATGAAATGGCATGTACCGGATAGTTGGAGTCGCTAATGTTTTTGGGAGATATGGATGAGACATGGGAATGGTAGTCCGTGTGTTTGTCTGGTGTTGTAACGCAAATATAGAATTGCCGGGCAAATAGACCTAATGAAAGTTGTTAAAAGTGCTGTTTGTGGAACTTTTTGAGGCGTAAGCAGTACACCGCGGTGCTATTTCTTAGGGGAACCTGCCGGTCAGAGGAGCGACAAATGGCAGAATTTCCTACATTTGCCCGTCGAAAAGACGGATAGAATAAGTGAGGCCACTTTCGGTTTTGCGCATTCCCATACAGAAAATGGGCTAACTTGCTTCCGTCAAAACCACAAAGTGAGCATCATGGCCAAAGAAGCATCCAAATACGACAAGCGTGGAGTCTCCGCTACCAAATCTGAGGTTCACGCTGCCATTGAGGGGCTGGATAAAGGGCTTTACCCCAATGCCTTTTGTAAAATCCTGCCCGACTTTGCCGCCGGCAGCGAAGCGCACTGCACGCTGATGCACGCCGATACCGCCGGCACGAAAGGCAGCCTCGCCTATTTGTACTGGAAAGAGACCGGTGACCTTTCCGTATGGGAAGGTATCGCGCAGGATGCGATTGTCATGAACCTCGACGACATGGGCTGCGTGGGCTGTACCGACAATATTTTGTTATCCTCTACCATAGGGCGCAATAAGAACCTGATCAGCGGCGAGGTCATCAGCCGTATTATCGACTTCACGACCCGCTTTGCGGAGCAGATGAAGGAATACGGGGTGCACATCCACCTTGCAGGCGGCGAAACAGCCGACGTGGGCGATATCGTCCGTACCATAGATGTAGGCTATACCGCTTTTGCCCGGATGAAGCGCTCCGACCTTATCATCAATAATATGCAGCCCGGCGACGTGGTGGTCGGCCTGGCGAGCTACGGGCAGTCCTCTTACGAAGAAAGCTACAACGGCGGCATGGGCAGCAATGGCCTGACCTCCGCCCGCCACGATGTTTTTGCCCATGATTATGCCCGGAAATACCCGGACAGCTACGACCCCAATACGCCGGAAGAAGTTATTTACATCGGCAGCAAAAAACTGACGGATCTGGTCGATATCGGCAACGGGCAACAAATGGAAGCCGGCAAGCTTGTCCTCTCCCCTACCCGGACTTACCTCCCCGTCATCGCCCAATTGCTGGCCGAGCTGAGGCCGCACATCCACGGCATGATCCACAATACGGGCGGCGGGCTGAGCAAAGTGGTCAAATTTATAGATAAGGTACGGGTCATTAAGGACAATTTACTCCCTATCCCCCCTCTTTTCCAATTGATTCACGAAGAGTCGGGCAACGAATGGCAGGAAATGTACCAGGTTTTCAATATGGGGCAGCGCCTCGAGGTATACCTGCCCGAAGCACAGGCTCAGCGCGTGATTGATATCGCCCGCTCCTTCAAAATCGACGCACAAATCATAGGCCGGGTGGAAGCAGCCGACCAACCAAGCGTAGAGGTTAAAAGCCCTTACGGAGCATTCCAATACTACAGCTAACGAAACACAATGAGACGAGTCACCAAGCAGCAAAAAGTACTAGCTATCACCGAAATTCTGGAGTCTTACTATCCGGAAGTCCCTGTCCCCCTCGACCACAAAGACCCCTACACCCTGCTCATCGCCGTACTGCTTTCCGCGCAGTGTACGGACGAGCGGGTAAATAAGGTCACCCCTCACCTCTTTGAAATAGCCGACAACCCGCATGATATGGCGGTTATCCCGGTAGAGGACATCCGGGAGGTGATCAAGCCCTGCGGCCTGTCCCCACGCAAGTCTAAAGCTATCAGCGAGCTGTCCAATATCCTGGTAGAACAGTACGGGGGGGAAGTACCCAAAGATATGGAAGCGCTTGAGGCGCTGCCCGGCGTAGGCCACAAGACGGCTTCCGTGGTCATGTCGCAGGCTTTCGGCGAGCCGGCTTTCCCCGTGGATACCCACATCCACCGCCTGGCGTACCGCTGGGGCCTGAGCACCGGCAAGAATGTCCAGAAAACAGAATGGGACCTCAAGCGCCTGTTCCCGCGCGAGCTATGGAATAAGCTCCACCTGCAAATCATCTTCTTCGGCCGGGAGCACTGCCCCGCCCGTGGGCATGACCCGCTTAAGTGCCCTATCTGCTCGCAGTATGGGCGGAAGACGTTATTTAAATAAGGAGGTTTGGGTGCCGGGGAAACTTGGCGAGGTTGCCGGGGGCCGCGGGCAGAACACCGCTCCGTTGAACATGCACCCAGCCCGGAAGCAGCCTTCCCCGCCTGCCGTGTAGGTCCTTTTACATTTTACCCACCTTCGCCTCCAGGCTTCGGCGGG
>CAJXXJ010000649.1 GCA_913062745.1 uncultured Phaeodactylibacter sp. | reverse complement strand
ACATGACGCAGGAGCTCACCTGCCATGCGCCCCCCTTGTCTCCGCTGGAATCCAACACCATCGGCGTAGACTTCAAGGAAAGCGCGAGCGGCAACCGCATCTCAAGCCTGCCGCGCATCTATGTGGAGATTGACGGAGAAATGCTGCCGGTGCTGCTTGATACCGGCGCTAAACTGCACCCGACTAAAGAGGCGTGTACTGCGCTGGGCGACGAAACCGGCGGGCCGCTGGCCACTTCTTTCATCATCGAATCCGTCTTTGAGCAATGGGAGCGGCTGCACCCGGACTGGAAAATCGTGGAGCGGGCAGATGCGCAGCTTGGCAACGTCCGTATGATTGAAGTACCGAATATCAATATCGCAGGGCACGACGTAGGGCCGGTATGGTTCTGCTCCCGCCCGGACGCCAACTACGTGCAGTACTACTCCCGCATGTGCGGCTCAGACGTGGAAGGCGCTATCGGCGGCAACGCCCTGCAGTTTTTCAAAATGACGATCGACTACCCAAACAAATTGGCGCGCTTCGAGCGCTAACAGACTGCTGCCGGTGATGCTGAAGCCGGTGCCGGTCCTATCCTCGCCTGCCGCTTAGGGCGAGTCTTAAAACTACATCAATACAAAAGCGGGCTGCTTACCCGCCAAACATCACTACATCAATTATCTTTCGAGACCCCGGAGGCCGGCGCCGCTTCCGGGGTTTTGGTTTTACGCAAGTGCCAGCAGCACAAACTGCAGCACCATCAGCCCGTCTACCGCTCCCGTGAAGTAATAATCATGCTTAATCCGGTCTGCCCCGTATATCATCAGCACGGCTACGAAAGCGGAAGTCACGAGTGCGACCAGCTGCCCCAGCGTGTATACGTCCAGATAATAGTTGACGGCTGCCAGCAGGCACATCAGCAGCAGGGACAAGGCCGCCGTTTGCTGACTGCGCCGCACGCCCAGCTGTGCCGGCAGCGTCTTCACCCGGTTGTAGGCGTCAATCTCCAAATCACGGATATCAAAAGGGATGGTAATGGCAAATACGAAACAGGCGCGCTCCAGCAGGATGAGGTAAACCGGGAACGCATAATCCATCCCCATCTCCAGAGCCGGCAGCCATACGGTAATCCAGCTCCAGGCGATGGCGATCAGAAAAATCTTGATGAAATGTACATCGCGCAGCCGCTTGCCCTTCCATACCGGCACCACGTAGCCGAGCGCCAGCAGGCAGGGGATAATGGTAGACCAGATGACCCGGCCAGGCAGCTGCAGGAAAAACATGCCGGCACACAACCCGGCAATCAGGGCATAAAACGCAATATGCGAACGGAAACGGGCAATAACCTGATAGCGCCCGCTTTGCTGAAAGGGCTGAGAGCGCTTCAGCCCCACTACACGGTGCACGGCGTAAAGAAATAGCGTGGCAAAGAAAATAAACCCCAGCAGGGGGGTAGGCTCTGCCTGACCCCGGAGGAGTAGCTGAGTCTGCGCTGCCATAGCTACCGCCGCTGTAGCAATCCAGAGGTTGCTGTAGAGCAGTAAATCCGTAATGGCGATCAGCAGTGCCCGCAATGAGGTGGTTTAGGTCAATTAGAAATACTTAAAGTTATGGTCTTTTTCGATGCGCTGCAAGCATTCGTAAATTAAGCGGATGACAGCGTCCACATCTTCTTTGTGCGCCATCTCTACGGTAGTATGCATGTAGCGCAGCGGAAGCGAAATGAGTGCAGAAGGCACCCCTCCGTTGGAATAGGCGAAGGCGTCTGTGTCCGTGCCGGTACGGCGGGACGATGCTTCACGCTGCAGCGGGATTTCCTTGCTTTCCGCCGTTTCGATGATGAGGTCGAGCAGCTTGTTGTGCACGGCCGGCGCATAAGTGATAGACGGGCCTTTGCCCCCCTTCACGTCGCCGTGCTTCTTGCTGCTGACGAGCGGCGTGTGCGTATCGTGCGTCACGTCCGTCACGATGGCTACATTAGGCTTGATGGTGTGGGCTATCATTTCAGCACCCCGCAGCCCTACCTCTTCCTGCACGGAATTGACGATATAGAGCGAATAGGGAAGCTCAATATTATTTTCCTTGATCAGGCGGGCTACCTCAGCGATACAGAAGCCGCCGATGCGGTTATCGAGTGCCCGGCCCACGTAGTAGCGGTCGTTGAGCACCATCATCTCGTCTTCGTAGGTGATCACACAGCCTACGTGGACGCCCATAGCCAGTACCTCGTCTTTATCCTTCGCGCCGATGTCGATGAAGATATTATTCGTTTTGGGCTGCAGCTTCGCCTCTTCACCGTGTCGGGTGTGGATGGCCGGCCAGCCGAAAACCCCTTTTACAATACCATTTTTGGTGTGGATGTTGACCCGCTTGGAAGGCGCGATCATATGGTCGGAGCCACCGTTGCGCACCACATTGAGGAAGCCGTCATCAGAGATATAGTGGACGAACCAGGAAATCTCGTCAGCGTGCCCCTCGATGACTACGCGGTAATCCTTCCCCGGGTTGATGACGCCGTAGACGGTGCCGTAATTATCGAGCTGCCAGTCGTCGATGTAAGGCTTGATGTATTCCAGCCAAAGCTTTTGCCCGGCGGATTCAAAGCCGGTGGGAGACGCATTGTTGAGGTAAGCTTTCAGAAATTCTTCTGACTTGGGTGTTATGACAGACATGTGCGTTTTTTAGGATGCCGGTACGGGTTACCAGTGTTTTGTCCTATACTTTAGGTGCCGTACTCCTTTTAATCGGTAATCAATAATCTTCCTGTTCTTCTCCGCCTCCTGCTTTCGACGGAAGCCATTCCCGTCAGCCAGCGGATGGGCTAAGATAGACAATTTGCAAAATTTCCCATCCGGAAAGCGGGAAAAGCTTATTGCTCAAAGGCTTCTGCCCAGGCTTCCGGCGACTTTCGCCACTGCTGCAGCGTATCCATCTGGGAGCTGTCGATGTACTTTTGTGCCACTGCTTCGCCCAGCAGCGCCGTGTAGTTGCTCAGGGTCTGCAGCCGGCAGCCGGCTTCCTGAAAGGCCCGGCTTGCTTTTTCAAACTCGTAGGTAAAGATAGCCATGACGCCGACTACCTCCAGGCTGGCTTCCC
>CAJXXJ010000648.1 GCA_913062745.1 uncultured Phaeodactylibacter sp. | reverse complement strand
GTTTGGCGGCCTGTTCCGACTCGTACTGCTCCCGCCGTACTTCCATTATCTTGACGTACAGGCGCTGCAGGGCTATTTCCCGGTTTTTTATTTGAGAACGCCCGTCCTGACTCTCGGAAACGATGCCGGTGGGCAGGTGGGTGATCCGGACGGCCGACTCGGTCTTGTTGACGTGCTGCCCGCCCGCGCCACTCGAACGGTAGGTATCTACCTTGAGGTCGGCTTTGTTGATATCCACATCCTCCATTTCAAGCTTGGGCATAACGACTACCGTAGCGGCTGAGGTATGCACCCGGCCCTGTGATTCCGTTTTGGGTACGCGCTGCACCCGGTGGCCGCCGGATTCGAACTTAAGGGTGCCGTACACATCATCGCCGGAGACTTCCAGCACCAGCTTATTGTAGCCGCCTACGGTGCCCTCGTTTACGCTCACTGCTTCCGTTTTATAGCCCTGCTCTTCAAAGAAACGGCTGTACATCCGGTACAGGTCGCCGGCAAACAGGCTGGCCTCGTCGCCGCCCGCGCCGGAGCGGATTTCAAAAATCACATCCTTGGAGTCTTCCGGGTCTTTGGGGATCAGCAGCATTTTGATGTCTTCCTCCATGCGCTCCCGTTCAGGCAGCAGCTCGTCCAGCTCCCCCTGAGCCATCTCGCGCATGTCCGCATCCTCTTCCTTCTTCAGCATCGACTGAGCGGTCTCAATATTGCCAAGCAGCTCAGCGTAGGCTTCATAAGCCTCTACTACCGGCTTCAGGTCCTTATATTCTTTGCCGACCTTGGTATAGCGGTTCATGTCCGCGATGATTTCCGGGTCTGCCATCTGCTCTTCCAGATACAAATAACGCTCTTTGATGGCTCTCAGCTTATCTAACATATTGTCTTTCCTTTACCTCTTCAGCCGGGGCGGCCCGATTGGGCACCCTCCTGCCGAAACATAGTAGTGTTTAATCTTCAAAGTTAATACTCTAAATGCATTTTTCTTACATTTGAGCCGATGGCATTATTATTGCATATAGAAACAGCTACCGATATCTGCTCCGTTGCCCTCAGCGACGGCCCTCAGCTTGTTGCCCTGCAGCAGGCAGAAGGCACCTTTAAACATGCCTCGCAAATCACCCTCCTGATACAGCAGGCCCTGCAGCAGGCCGCACTGCAAATGCAGGAAATAGATGCGGTGGCCGTTAGCAGCGGGCCGGGCTCCTATACCTCCCTGAGAATCGGCACTGCTACCGCCAAGGGTATCTGCTACGCTATGGACAAACCACTGATCGCAGTAGATACTTTGCGCTCGCTTGCCCTCGCCTGCCTGCAGCAGGAACGGGAGGAAGGATTATACTTCCCGATGATTGATGCACGCCGCATGGAAGTCTATACGGCAGCCTACGACTCCGGGAACGAGCTCATACAGCCGGCGCGGGCACTGATTGTTGAGGCCGATGCCTTCGGGCAGCAGCGCTCGGCCGGGCTTCAGGTCATCCTTTGTGGAAACGGTGCCGACAAGTGCCGCACGGTCTTGCCGGATGATGGCATTCTGTACAGCTCCGTACGCTGCTCAGCGGCTCATCTGATACCTCTGGCTTTGCGGGCTTTTGAACGGGGAGACTTTGAGGATGTGGCCTATTACAACCCTTTTTACCTCAAGCCTCCCAACATTACTACTTCCAAAAAGAAGCTGCTGTAGCTTCCTCTATTTTTCTACCGGCACGGCTTCCCAGCCTTCCGCGAATGCAAGTTCCTGCAGGCGGTTTGCCAGGTCTTCCAGCTCTTTCGGGAAACCGTAGTACAGCTTGATTTCCTTCTCCCGCCCTTCGTGCTGAAAGGTCAGATAGGTAGTGGGCAAATCTGTGATTTGATCCGTGTATTCCGACTCATACTGGTAAAGGTCCATGCCGATCATCTCTTTGAAAACCGTATTGGTGGTATCCGCAGAATAAGTGCGGCGGTGCGGGCCTTCGAGCTCGGTAAAGCGTTTTCCATTGAAAGTCGCCTGCCCGTCTCCCTGCAAGGTAAAGCTGTAGACCGGGCACTCGCCGAAGCAGGCCGTTTTGGAAATTTTCACCATAGTCTCTTCCGGGTACTTGTAGTCCTCATTGCACTTTTGCGCGGTGAACAGCAAGAAGCTTACCGCTAAAAGGACCAGCCCGGACGATGTCCAATTCTTCATATAGTTATGTGTTTTTGCGAAAGATAGCTATTCTCACTTAATGACTTTAACTAATGTTCCGCGGTTAAGCTGATCCGTGAGCTGCATGCCATTGAGGATAGCGAACTCCTCAAGCCGGTCACCGGGGATGCCCTGCTGCTGCAAAAAGCTGCGCAGGTTGGTAGAGCTGCTCACTTCGGCTATTCTGAGGCGGTCCGGCTGCACATTGAGCTTGGCTGCATCATTAAGCGTGCGGAAGCCCTGCATAGTGCGCTCGAACACGTTCACATAGTTATTGAAATCCTGCTGATACGCCAGGCCGATGATATCGTACACCCGGCCACCGTATTCGATCAGGTAAGCCATCATCTGCGTCACCTGCTGGCTTTGCTCGTCTGCTTGCTGCCCCCGTAGTATGATGGCCGGAAATCCGTTGACCGTAGTTTGCTGCCGGCCGGTGATGTCAAAGGGGTACTGCTCGCGGAACGCCTGATCAGCCTGTGCCAGGGTGTTTTGAGTAGACAGCCGCATGAGCATCAGCGCTTTGCCATCCTGCGGTGCCATCTGTACCTGTATGGGCATATTGACGGTCTGCCAGCCGGATGGAACCGGAAACTGAAACTTCAATTCCGGATGGTAGAACATATTGCCTTCCACAAAACCCTGCCGGGGGTCTTCACCGTATACCATGCCATCTATCATACGCAGGTAACTGTCGCGGCCCACCTCGTAATTCTGCCGGTTGGCGCGCTGCTTCCACTCCTGCGCCAGTTCTGCTACGCGCTCATTGCGGTTAGCCGGGTCCGGGTGAGTGGACATAAAGGTAGGAAGGCTGCCGCCGGCCTGATCCGTCAGCCGCTCCAGGGTGCGGAAAAAGCCGGCCATCTCCACGGCATCGTAGCCAATTTTGGTGGAGTATTCTACGCCGAGGCG
>CAJXXJ010000647.1 GCA_913062745.1 uncultured Phaeodactylibacter sp. | reverse complement strand
TGCCTACCGATATTGAACCAATGTTCCCGGAGGTGAAGACGTAATAATTAACCATCGTGCCATCCGGCTGACCGGGGATGTCTGCAGAGTAAGCAGTGCCGCTGCCCGTCATCTTGACCACCGTAGAGTTCCCAAACCCATCCGTGGTATAGCGCAGCCATGCCGCCTGACCGATACTGAAGGTACCATCAAGCGTGACCTCTACGGTATAGGGCTGATTGACAGGGAGGTCGTTGGTGGGGGAAGAAACGGTGGAAACCTCTCGTATATCACCTTGTATCCGGAAATAGACGAAGTCGTTATCCGGACCAGATGGCGTCTTAAATACATAATTGTCTGTGGTGTTAGGACAATTGATGAAAAACGCTCCTCCTGTGCATCCCGGCATATTAAGATAGTTCACTCCTTCATCATCCGTCCACTCGGTATCGGTACATCCAGCAGGTCCGTACTCTGTGTCATCATCAGAATCCCATGCTTTCACGAACCTAAAATAGCGGTTTCCCGTACCCGATGGGTTAGTAATCAATATTCGGGACCCTCCAAGGCTAGGGTCGAAATATTTAATATTGGTTCTATCCGTAGAGTTGTTTACCCATCCTGTTGAAAACCCATCCCCTATCAAACCATTTTGCGCCAGCGAAAGAGAAAAGCTAAGCAAGAGGATACCACCGCTTAGCAACAAGTGTTTGTTACAAAACATACCCAAAAAGTTTTAGTGTTATTCATTCAGGCAAACCCCTACTGCCGGTATACGCCATGGCATACCGCCTCGGGCCTGAACGGTTTGTTTAAAAAATCAAAGTCGCTTTGGCATTGGGGCGGGAACAGCCGGGATAAATTTTCCGCTGGCTGCGGCCGGGAGAATTTGTGCAGGTGAAAAATAAGAAAGCTAAACAATATTTCAAATATGAATACCCAATATCTTAAAGCACAGTGAACGCTTTCGCGCCTCAGCGGTATACAGGGAAGGCAAACTGCTGCCGGAAGTGCGCACAAATCCCTAACTTCGCAGCAGCATTTAATGCTTTCAAATCAAACTGAAAGTTTAGAAAGCGCGTTAATGATTAAAAATTAGCACTATGGTAACTGCCCGCAAAGCTGGCCACTTACTCGAAGACCCCTCCCTCTCCGCTCCGCTGCGGGAAATTGCCGAAAAGGTACTGAATGGAACCCGCATCAGCCCGGAAGAAGGGCAGCTGCTGTTTGAGGAAGCCGACATGGGCTACCTGGGCACGCTGGCGAATTACATCCGGGAAAAGCGCCACGGGCACCGCACCTACTTCAACCGCAACTTCCACATCGAGCCGACCAACGTCTGCCTGTATACCTGCACCTTTTGTTCCTACTCCCGGCTGATCAAAAAACGGGATGAGGGCTGGGAGTACAGCCTGGAAGATATCATGGACATCGTGAAGAAGTACGACGATGAGCCGGTAACGGAGGTGCACATCGTGGGGGGCGTGCTGCCGCAGTATGACGTAAAATTCTACAGCGAGCTGTTCACCGCCATCAAGAAGCACCGCCCGGACTTGCACGTCAAGGCGCTGACGCCGGTGGAGTACCACTATATTTTCAAAAAAGACAAGGTCAGCTACGAGGAGGGCATGAAGCTGATGAAGGAAGCCGGGCTCGACAGCATGCCGGGCGGCGGCGCGGAGATTTTCCACCCGGAAATCCGCGATCAGATTGCTGGCGGCAAATGCAGTGGCGAGCAATGGCTGCGCATCCACGAAATCTGGCACGAGCTGGGCGGCCGTTCCAACGCAACGATGCTCTACGGCCACATCGAGCGCTACGAGCACCGCATCGACCACCTGGAAAAGCTGCGGCAACTGCAGGACAAGACTGGTGGTTTCCAAACATTCATCCCACTCAAGTTCCGCAATCAGGACAATCAGATGAGCCACGTGCCGGAATCTACCGTCGTAGAAGATATGCGCATGTACGCCCTCAGCCGGATCTACCTGGACAACTTTGACCACATCAAAGCTTACTGGCCGATGATTGGGCGCACGACGGCGCAGACGCTGCTGTCTTTTGGGGTCAACGACATCGACGGGACCATAGACGATACCACCAAAATCTACTCCATGGCAGGCTCTGAAGAGCAAACACCGGCCATGAGCACCCGCGAGCTGGTTAACCTGATCCGCGCCGTAGGCCGTCAGCCCATCGAACGCGATACCCTCTACAACATTATTCAAGACTACACCGACCACGTCTTCGAGGAAGACGAGGTATTCAAGGGATATGTTTCCCTACCTGTCGTAAACAAATAAAATGAGCAAAACCGTCTACATCGTCCGCCACGGAGAAACAGACTACAACCGCATGGGCATTGTGCAGGGCTCCGGTGTCGACACCAGCCTGAACGACACCGGCCGGCTGCAGGCACAGGCTTTCTATCAGCACTACCAGCAAACCGGCTTTGAAGTCGTGCTCACCTCTACCCTGCGCCGTACGCACGAGACCATGTCGCCCTTCATTGAGCAGGGGCTGCCCTGGGAGCAATACAGCGAAATCAACGAAATATGCTGGGGCGAGCACGAAGGGAAAAAGAGCAGCCCGGAGATGCACCTGCAGTACAAGGAGATGATCGAAGCCTGGGAGGCCGGGCAGCTTGACGCCAAACTGAAAGGAGCTGAGAGTGCTGCTGACTTGCAGGCGCGGCTGTCAGCCTTTGTGGAAGCTTTGAGCCGCCGGCCGGAGGAGCGCATCCTCGTCTGCTCCCACGGGCGGGCTATGCGGGCACTCATGTGCCTGCTGCGCAATCAGTCGCTGCAGCTCATGAACACCTACAAGCATGCCAACACCGGCCTGTACAAAGCCGCCTACGAGCAGGACACCTACCGCTTTTTGCTGCAGAACGATACCTCGCACCTGAGCCAGCTGGATTTAAAGATCGGTGAATGGAAAAGCTGAATGTAACTGCAGTAAGCTATATTAATACCAAGCCTCTGCTCTACGGCCTGCTCAACAGCCCGGTAGCGGAGCAAATACGGCTGGAGCTCAATATACCCTCCGTCTGCGCTGCCAAACTGCGGGATGGTGCCGCCGACCTCGCGCTGGTGCCGGTAGCGATTATCCCGG
>CAJXXJ010000646.1 GCA_913062745.1 uncultured Phaeodactylibacter sp. | reverse complement strand
CGCTCCACGCGTTGCCCCTTCATGCTATGGTAGCGGCAGAAGAGGTCCTTTACGGTACGGGCCATCACGTGATGGATGCCCGGTTTACCGTTCGCGGAGGGCGGCCCTTCGTAGAACACGAAGTTATTTTCAGCCGGGCGCTGCCCGACACTCTTGTTGAAGATGTCGTGCTCTTCCCAGAACTTTAGGATGTCGGTATCTATTTGGGGCAGATTGAGCCCTTTGTATTCTTTATACATCACCTTGCTTTTTAGACGGCGCAAAAATAAAAAAACTCTGCCGAACCATATCCGCCAGAGCTTTTTGAATGCATCTATATTGACATAGCATCAGCTGCCCGGCGGTGCGCCCGGAATAATAATGCTGATAATGATGGCAAATACTTGATGCATGTCAGTTATTGTACTATTTTACAATTTTACATTATTTTTAGGACAAAAGCAACGGATTTGTACCGATTGGACCGAACGGCATTTAAGCGGCAGACGGCGGAGGAGGCGGACAAGCAGGGTACCTACTGGCGCCGGCAAGCGCCGGAAGAGCGGCTGCGGGCACTGATGTACCTCAATGCGCAAGTCTACGGCTATGTGCAAAGCGGGCCGCCAAAAATGGACAAGTCCAAATTCAAATTCCGCCGCCGTATGCAAAGTGAGTATTTATACCAGGATTTTTTAGAGCTCATTCAGGCGCTGAATCAAAACCAGAAGACCTGATTGCAGCTAAAAGGGCCGCCGGGCGGGCGAAAGATTTCAATGACATCCGGCACTTAGCAGACACCGGGCAGGACGAATAGATCGCTTCTGGTTTTGTAGTAAATTCGTAACTATTCAGCATTAAAAAAATAAGCAAACAAATTAATGCCTCCTCCCCTCCTTGTCCGCATTTTCCCAGAATTTCACGAACCGCTTCCATCCATATCCGCTTATCTTTGTTGAACAGAAGTAAATCCACCGCTACATGCTCAAAACCGAAAACCTGGGATACTCCTACGACGGCGACCACCGCCTGATGTTTCCGAATATACATTGCCAAAAGGGCGAGCACTGGCTGGTGCTTGGCAATTCCGGCAGTGGCAAAACCACCCTGCTGCACCTGCTCGGCGGCCTGCTTTCCCCGAAGGAGGGGCGCATCGTGGTAGGCGATACCGAGCTTAATCAGCTTTCCTCCGGCGCGCTTGACCAATTCCGGGGGCAGCATATCGGCATCATTTTTCAGACGGCCCACTTTGTGCAGAGCCTGTCAGTTGGCAACAATTTGGCGCTGGCGCAAAGCCTGGCCGGCATGAAAGTCAACCGCGGGCGTATCCGGGAACTGCTCGGGCGGCTGGGGCTGAGCCACAAGATCAAGTCGCGCCCCTCACAGCTAAGTGTGGGCGAGCAGCAACGAGCAGCTATAGCCCGCGCCATCGTTAATCAGCCTGCTGTCATTTTAGCCGATGAGCCCACCTCAGCCCTGGATGACACCAACTGCGAGCAAGTCATCCAACTGCTGGAAGAGCAAGCCCGGGCCGTGGATGCCACCCTGGTGGTGGTCACGCACGACGCCCGCCTCAAAGCCCACATTCCCCACCAAATCGAGATTGCCTGATGAATATCCTAAACCTGAGCTGGAAAAACCTGACCAACAAACCACTCAATATGATGCTCAGCCTGGTGCTCTTCGGCCTGGGCGTAGGGCTTATTTCCCTGCTGCTGGTGCTGAATGATCAGGTGCAGGAAAAGTTTGACAACAACCTGGCGGGCATCGACCTCGTCATCGGTGCCAAGGGAAGCCCGCTGCAGCTTATCCTCAGCAGCATGTACCACATCGATGCGCCTACCGGCAATATCTCCATTGAGCAGGCTACGCCCTTTCTGCGCGACGGCCACCCGCTGATCGAAACGGCTGTACCTCTGTCTTTGGGCGACAGCCACCGGGGCTTCCGGGTGGTAGGCACGCAGCCGAATATACTGAGCCTGTACGAAGCCGAAGTGGCAAAGGGCCGGATGTGGGAACAGACAATGGAAGTGGTAGCCGGCGCTGCGGTGGCAGATGAGCTGGGGCTTAAGGTGGGCGATACCTTTAAAAGCTCCCATGGATTTGACCAGAACGAGGACCTGATCCACGAAGACGCAGCGCCGTTTATAATCGTGGGTATTCTCGCGCCTTCCGGTTCCGTGCTGGATCAGCTGCTGCTTACGCGGTTTTCCAGCCCCTGGGCAGTACATGAGCACGGTGGAGAGGAGCATACTGATTCCGCAGAAGGCGATGATGGGCATTCCCATGAGGGGGAGCACGAGCACGATGAGGCGCATGCACACGAAGGGGAACAGGAGCACAGCCACGACCATGCTGCCCACCCCCATCAGGCAGAGGCTCAAACAGACCCTTATCCTGGCGAATTACTTTCCTACTCCGATCAGGAGATCACCTCTATACTTGTCACATTTAAGGGCCATAACTATCAGGCGCTGAATATGCAGCGCGCCATCAACGAAAATACCGAGATGCAGGCTGCTACGCCCGCGATTGAGATCAACCGCCTGTACGCCCTTATGGGCACCGGCACTAAAGCGCTGCGCTGGCTGGCGATTGTCATTGTAGCCGTATCCGGGCTGAGCATCTTCATATCTCTCTACAACTCGCTGAAAGAACGGCGCTACGAGCTGGCGCTGATGCGGGTGATGGGCGCCTCGCGGGGCAAACTGCTTGGGCTGATCGTCCTGGAGGGGCTGCTGCTGGCCGTGCTTGGCTACCTGCTGGGCATGATCCTCAGCCACGGCTCGATGTACCTGCTGGCCGATCAGATGAAGGAGGCCTATCAGTACACCTTCTCCTGGGCCAACTTCCTGGTTGAAGAAGCTTACCTGTTTGGGGGCGCTTTGCTTATTGGGCTGGTAGCCGCGATCATCCCGGCCATTCAGGCGAGCAATACGGATATATCAGATACGCTGGGCGAGGGGTAAATATCATTGCTGCATCCGCTTCGCTCGCTGTACGGGCCGCCCCGCTGATGCAGCAGTACGCTTTTTTGATTACTAGAGTTTATTAACGCAAATTTTGTATGTCTCTGAATGGTCTTTTTCACCAGCTCTGCATCTCGCCTGCCTGCCGAAGT
>CAJXXJ010000645.1 GCA_913062745.1 uncultured Phaeodactylibacter sp. | reverse complement strand
TCCACTTCTACGGCATTGCGGCCAATACTTTCGTAGTGGAAGCCATCCGACTTCATGGCTGCCGGGTCGTAAATGTTGCGGCCGTCGAAGATAGCCGGAGAAGAAAGCAGCTCCTTCAGCACTTTGTAGCTTGGACTGCGGAAGACCGGCCATTCCGTAATCACAGCCAGTGCATCAGCGCCGATCAGCGCTTCGTATTGATCGTCAGAGAAGGTAATACGGTCGCCGAAGACCTTGCGGACGTTGTCCATGGCTTCCGGGTCGTAAGCTTTGATCTGCGCACCAGCGTCAAGCAGTTGCCCGATGATGGTCAGTGCAGGAGCTTCGCGTATGTCATCAGTGTTCGGTTTGAAGGCCAGACCCCAGATTGCAATCGTTTTACCTTGCAGGCTGCCGCCAAAGTAGCGGATGATTTTTTCCGCAAGGATATGCTTTTGCGCGTGGTTGACATTCATCACAGAATTGAGAATGCGGAAGTCGTAGTCGTACTCTTTTGCCGTTTTGGCTAAAGCCTGTACATCTTTCGGGAAGCAGGAGCCGCCGTAGCCGACGCCCGGGAAGAGGAAGCGCTTGCCGATCCGGCTGTCGCTGCCCATGCCGAGGCGAACCATATCCACGTTAGCGCCTACTTTTTCGCAGAGGTTGGCAATTTCGTTCATGAAAGAGATACGTGTGGCCAGATATGAGTTGGCAGCGTATTTGGTCATTTCTGCGGAGCGCTCATCCATGAAGTAGATGGGGTTGCCCTGCCGTACGAATGGCTCGTAAAGGCGATACATCACGTCGCGTGCCCGGTTGGAGCTCGTGCCGATCACTACGCGGTCGGGCTTCATGAAGTCATCCACTGCCACGCCTTCGCGGAGAAACTCCGGGTTGGACACCACGTCAAACAGGTCTTCAGATAGCTTGTCCGATAAAATGGCGTGCACCTTCTCCGCAGTACCTACCGGCACCGTACTCTTGTCCACGATTACAGTGTACTGATCAATGAGCTCAGAGAGGTCTGCAGCTACACTCATGACATAGCTCAGGTCGGCAGAGCCGTCTTCTCCGGGAGGCGTGGGGAGGGCGAGGAAAATGATTTCGGCGTCTTTGATGCCGTCTTTCAGGGAGGTGGTAAACTGCAGCCGTTCCTGCCGTGCGTTGCGCTCGAACAGGATTTCCAGCCCCGGTTCGTATATAGGCACTTTGCCGTTCTTCAGTTGTTCTACTTTCTGCTCATCGATATCGATGCAGGTTACATGGTTGCCTGTTTCTGCAAAACAGGTGCCACTTACCAGCCCAACGTAGCCGGTTCCAATTACTGCAATATTCATGGTTACATTTTATAATGATTCGAAATTGGTACAAAACCAGATATACCCCACACGCGGCGTAAGCATAGCTGAGGGCTGAGAAGACAGGCAAAAGTAGTAGGAAGTGTTGAACGGTGTATTTGAACTTCCAATTTAATGCATATTAATGAAAATTGCAATTTTTCCCACCTTTACCATATCTCAGGGCCTATAAGTAGCGGTTGAATGCTCCCGTTTTGTGCGCGTTGTCGCTTTTCGCAGCGCCGGGGCGCACCCGCTGTAGCAGAGCCGGGTCGAGCTGCATCTTGAGGGAGTACCCCAGGTTTTCCAGTTCCACCACAAAGTTCTTTTCGCTGCGCCGCTCCATCAGGGTGCCGCGCAGGCCGGTGAGATGGCCGCTGATGATTTCCACTTCATCGCCGGTAGCAAATTTGCCCGGTTCGGCTTCCACCTCGATGCCTTCGCCGATGATCCGCCGCAGAATGTTGATTTCCTGCTCAGGGATAGAAATCAGGTTGCGGGAAAAGCGCACAAACTTGAGCACATCGTCCGTTTCCAGCACACGTACGTATTCCTGTTTCGTGATTTTCACAAAAATGTAGCAATTGATCAGGGGCAGCTCTACGTGCTTGATCTTGCGGGTGTACCGGCGCGTAAACTGCTGCAGGGGAAGGAAATATTCGATGCCTTTGCCCTTGAGCCTCTTGGCTACCAGCTTCTCGCGCTTGTAGTTCGTGTACACCGCAAACCAGCGTGCTTCGCGGGAACTGAGGTGGTTTTCTGCTGTTAGTTGAAGATGGGGAGCTGTACTCATGGATTGATGGTCATTAATTATTTCAGAAAAATTGGGTTTTTATCGTATGCAGTTGCTCTAGAGCCTCCAGTAGGTCATGCCGTTATCCTGCTGTGGGCGTTGATAGATCGCTTTGATATCCATAAGGATGGGCTGATCGCTGCAAATCGATTTGAAGTACTCCATATCGTAGGACTTATACTCGCTATGGTTGACGGCCACGATAACGGCATCGTAGTCGTCGGAGATATTGTCCACCAGTGTGAGCCGGTATTCCTTGGCCACCTCATTGGGAGAGGCGTGAGGGTCTGTGATGTGCACATTGATAGAGTACTGCATAATTTCGTGCGCCAGGTCAGCGACCTTGGAATTGCGGATATCGGCCACATTTTCCTTGAAGGTCATGCCCATGATGAGCACTTTGGTCTGGGAAGGGTTTTTCCCCCGCTGTATGAGCATTTGTGCCAGGCGCTTAGCGATAAAGCTCGGCATGCCGTCGTTGATGCGCCGCCCGCTTAAGATCACCTGCGGGTCGTACCCCAGCTGCTTGGCTTTGTGGGTGAGGTAGTAGGGGTCCACGCCAATGCAGTGGCCGCCCACGAGGCCCGGGCTGAATTTGAGGAAATTCCACTTGGTACCTGCTGCTTCGAGCACCTCGTTGGTATCGATGCCCATGCGGTCGAAGATAATCGACAGCTCGTTGACGAAAGAGATGTTGAGGTCGCGCTGCGTATTCTCGATCACCTTGGCGGCCTCTGCTACCTTAATAGACGGTGCCCGGTAGATGCCGGCGGTAATGATAGCGCCGTAGGTTTGCGCAATCTCTTCCAGCGCCTCTTCGTCGCTGCCGGAAACAATCTTGAGGATTTTGTCGATAGTGCGCTCCTTGTCGCCCGGGTTAATCCGTTCCGGCGAATAGCCCAGTTTAAAGTCCTTGCCCAGTTTAAGCCCTGAAATTTCCTCGAGGATTGGTAGGCAGTCCTCCTCGGTGCATCCCGGGTAGACGGTAGATTCGAAAAT
>CAJXXJ010000644.1 GCA_913062745.1 uncultured Phaeodactylibacter sp. | reverse complement strand
TCTGCTCCACTTCTGTACGGATATCCACCGAAGCGGACATGCCCGGCCGGAAGGGGTAAGGCTTCTGCGGGCTGATCAAATCCTGGTAGGAGTCCGGCTCAATATTGATGCGGACCTCAAAGTTGGTGACCTGATCGCTCGTCAGGGAAGCTCCTGAGGCAGCCGTATTGGTGGCTGAATTTGCGATTTGCGTTACCGTACCCCGGAAGGTGCGGTCTACGTACGCATCCACTTCTATGGCTACTTCATCCCCCATGGTGACGCGGGGCACGTCGTTTTCACTCACTTCCACCCGCACTTCCATGGCGTTGAGGTTAGCAATGCGCATCATTTCGGTACCGGCCATTTGGATGGTACCCACTACGCGCTCGCCTTCCTCCACATCGAGCCGGGAAATAATGCCGCTCATAGGCGCAAAGATTTCGGTACGGTTCAGGCTCGTTTGCAGCTCCCGCAAGGAAGCCTGTGCACTTTCTACGGAGAATTTTGAGGAGCGTGCACTTTCCTCTGCCGCGCTGATATTGGCCTCCGCCGATTTCAGGTTGGCTTCCAGCGCCCGCAGGTTAGACAGCGACTGCTGGTAGTCCGCTTCGGAGATAACCCCCTGTTTGTACAGGCCCTCGTTGCGCTCCTGTACTTCACGGGCGTTGATGAGCTGGGCTTCGATCTGCTCTTTTTGTGCCTCAAACTGCTTGATCTGGGAACGGGCGTTCGCCAGCTGAGCTTTCGCGCTGTTGACCGTGGCCCGCCCACGCTCCACCTGCGATTCGAAGGCGTCCGGGTCGATGCGGGCCAGTAGCTGCCCGCGCACCACCGAGTCTCCTTCTTCCACCAGCAGGTCGACAATTTCACCCGATACATCGGAGCTGATTTTGACTTCTGTCTGCGGGAATACTTTGCCGCTGGCCGACACCTCTTCGATGATGGTACGGCGCTCTGCCTGCTCGGTAGCTACCTTTTCTCCTTTAGGTTTGTTTTTGTTGCGCCAGATCACGGCGCCTACCAGGATGATGATAAGGCCGATGAGGCCGAAAATCAGGAGATTGTTGCGTTTTGACTTTGCCATGTTTCCGTAAGTTGGTTGTATGTTGCACAGCGCAGCGGCTGTGTATGGTTTTATTCCGTTTCCAGTGTCAGAGCCTTGCCGAGATAGAAATCTACCGTTTTAATATTGAAGAGATACTGATATTTTGCCCGGATGTAATCGATACGGGCCCGGTCCAGCGTATTACGTGCGGTAGTCAGCTCCAGCGTATTGATCGCACCGAGGTCGTACCGCTTTTCGGCATTATCGTAGGCTACCTCGGCGGCTTCCACGCTGCGGTCTGCTGCAGCCAGGCTCTGATAAGCAGCCCGGGCGTCAGCGATGGCCCGCTGTACATTCGTCTTGAGCTGCTGCCGCTGTTGCTCATTGGCCACTTCCTGGTTCAGTACATTCAGGCGGGCGCGCTCCATATTGATGCGGTTGCTGTGCCGGCTGTAGATGGGTACGCTCAGGTTGACACCCACTACCTGGCCGAAGTTTTGGTCAATCTGGTCCGTGTAGTTGATTTGCTCAAAGTCCACTGCCGTAGGGCTGAGGAAAGAGATGGTAGCCGGATCGCCATTGATGAAAGCCTGCTGCGGCGGGCTCTGCACCACTTCCACGATGGGGGAAGAGAAGGCAGAAGAATAGTTAGAGTTCAGGTTGGCAAACAGCGACAGAGAAGGCAGAAAACCCGCCCGGGCGACGTCTTTGCCTATCACGGCACTCTTCATGCGCAGGTCGGCTGCCCGGATTTGGGGCTGCGTCTGCAGGGCAGTGGTGTAAATTTCGTCAAGCTGCAAATTCTGCGGGTTGACATCCTCAGGCAGTTCTATGAATTCCGGCGCTACGATTTGCAGCTCCTCGTTGGGGTCGAGCTGCATGAGTTGCTTCAGGTTAAGGTAGTTGATAGCGACCTGATTCTGCGCATCAATGATAGCCTGCTCATTCAGTGCAATTTGCGAAAGGATGTCGAGCCGGTTGTTGATCGGCAGGGAGCCGGCGTCGATCAGTTGGTCGGTCTGCTCGAGCTGCTCCTGCGAAAGCTCAAGGTTGGCGCGGGCGTTGTCGAGTTGTTCTTCGGCCAGCAGGATGCTCAGGTATGCGCTGGCAATGTTTAGGGCAATATCATTGGAGGTCGCTTCTGCCTGCAACTGCGCGGCCCGCATATTCAGGTCGCTTTGTTGCACGGCGTTGTTGATGCGGCCGCCGTTGTACACAATTACATTAGCATCAAGCGAGTAGCTGTTGAAGCCGATCCGCTGATTGTTAAAGGTGTTAGTCGTCGGGTCAATGGTACGGCCAAACTGGTAACCGCCGCGGGCACTGGCGTTCAGGCTGGGCATCCGGCTGAACTGGTTTTCCTGCTTCGTCAGCTCAGCAGTGCGGATGTCGTACTGTGCCTGCCGCAGCGTCAGGTTGTTTTCGCGGGCGTACTGTATGCATTCCTGCAAGGTCCAGGCAGATGCTTGCTGCGCCTGCGCCCCAAAGCCCAGGCCCAGGATTGCCAGAATAAGGAAAGTCTTTTGCTTCAGCATGTCTATACTATTTTGTAGTCGGGTACGGGAGATCGTAAGCCGGCCTCTAGGGCCATATTTTTGTCAGAGGCAATAGTAATAAACAAAAAAATGCCTCCTCAATAAATTATATCAAGGAGGCATTCTTTCGGATAAAAAGCGTTTATCTGCCGTCGCAGGGCAGCATACTTCCGTAGCAGAAGGTGCGGTATCCGATCGCCATATCGTAGCGGCTGCCGTATGGCCGGTAGTAGATAATGATGCTGTACTCATTGATCGTTTCATCGGAGTTTCCTTCGAAAAGGGCAAAATCCGCTTTCCGCTCCTGTGTAAAACGCCGGTCGTTATTCTCTTTGGGGACGGCGGCGTACATAAAGTCATAGTAGCCTTGTTTGAAAATAGACCAACCGGTATAAGCCCCCAGCGCCTCATCGTATTCCAGCCGGTAGCGCTCCTGCGGGCGCCAGTCAGAAAAAGCACCGTACAGGTAAACATCGTAGCCCGGCTCTCGCTCCGTCTCCAGCGCAAAGGATACATCTGCATACTCAGCGAATATCTGATCCCGCT
>CAJXXJ010000643.1 GCA_913062745.1 uncultured Phaeodactylibacter sp. | reverse complement strand
GAACGAGCCGGCCCGCTGGAGTTCCTGGCCGCGTATACGCCGGTGCGCCGGGCAGACGGGCAGCTGACGTTTTTCCGCATCCCTTTCTCTGCCGGCAACCGCAACCTGCAAAAAAACGTGCTCAATTTCATCGGCAACCTGTTGAATGTTTATGTATTCCTGCTGCTTATCGCCGGTGCCATAGCCATCACGGTGGCTAACTCCATCACCCGCCCGCTCATGAAAATCGGCGATAAACTGCGCAGCTTCCGGCTTGGCCAAAATGAGCCGCTTGAATGGGACAGTGAAGACGAAATCGGACAACTCGTAGCCGAATACAACGATATGATCAAAAAGCTGGAGGAGAGTGCGGAAAAGCTACGCCGCTCCGAACGGGAGGGTGCATGGCGCGAAATGGCTAAACAGGTGGCACACGAAATCAAAAACCCGCTGACACCGATGAAGCTGAGCATACAGTACCTGCAGCATGCCCGCCGCTCTGATCCCGAGCGGGCCGCGCAGTTGATCGGCAGCGTTTCCCAGACACTGATTGAGCAAATCGATGGGCTGGCGCGCATCGCTACCGAGTTTTCCAACTTTGCCAAAATGCCGCAGGTGCAGAATGAGCACTTTTCCCTCAATGAAAGCGTGCGTTCCGTTTACCGGCTGTTCACAGAGCATCAGGCGCCGGAGGAGCAGATTGAGCTGCAGCTCCCGGAAGAGCCTCTGAACGCTTTTGCCGACAAGGGGCATCTCAACCGGGTACTGACTAATCTGATCAAAAATGCACAGCAGGCTATACCGGACGGCCAGAAAGGGCTCATAACGGTGTCGTTGCAGCGAAAGGGAAACATAGCTCTGATACAGGTGCAGGACAATGGCAGCGGCATACCTGAGGAGGTGCAGCCTAAGGTTTTCCAGCCCAATTTCACTACCAAGTCTTCCGGTATGGGGCTGGGGCTGGCGATGTGCAAAAATATGGTAGAAGCGGCAGGCGGGCAAATCTATTTCGAAACCGTAGTGGGCAGCGGCACTACCTTTACTGTAGAGATGCCGCTACAAGCAGAGCCGGCTTAGTGGTTGGCGCATGCTGGTATCTTCTCAATGAGGGATGATTGGGCGTTCAACTGTAACGGAATCAGGAAAAGCGTACAAAACAGATACTGCAGCACTGCAAGAGGCGACAAACAATATACTGTCATTAGAGCGTGTTTTTTCAAAATAAAAATACGCTCCCCAATTGAAGAAACTTAATCATTTGAACCACTAATTCCGAATTTTTGATCGGCCTATACCGGAACCTTTATCCCGGCTGCCGCTGCTGGCAAGGTATTCCGGATCAAAGGTTTGCATGACCAGCTCCAGTAAACCGTAAAACTCGTCCGAGGTCCCATCGATAGAGCGACGGACCCAGAAACGGGCAGCCATCATTTTTGCCATGCCTTCCGGGTATTTCAGGTTGGCCATTTCAGGCAATCCATCCAGAAACAGGCGATTGATGGCATAGCGGTCATCATCATTGTTTTTGTCCCTGTCCAGCAGGCGGAGGTATTGTTTTTCGAGTGCGGGCCGATCTGTGCCAAGTTCATAGGTATCGTAAAAGGCACGCAGCACGCTTTGGAACTCCTGGTCGTACAGCCCTTGCAGTCCCTGTTTGAGCGGCTGGCTCTGCAGCGCGGAACGCAGGTAGTCTTCCAGCTTGCGCAAAAATTCCGGATTATAGCGGCCGAAGCTGCTTTCGCTGGTAAAGTCAATTTCACCGCCTCCGTGGGGCCCGGAGAGGTAGACGGGCTCCCCGACGATGGACTGAAGCACCCTGGGGTTGACCAGCGTTTTGAATGCGTAGTACCGGCCCCGGACTCCGACATCGGGCATCATGGTGTGGATCTCATCGTAGGGCTGACGGGGCAACAGGGACGAGCGTTGTTCCCACACGGTGGGTGCGCTGAGCAGCACATCGCGTAGCCTTGCATCAGGCGGCAGGCCCTCCTGCGGACACCCGTCTTTACCATTGCCTGGTTCAAAGGGGCATCTATCGAGCCGGTTGTCTACGCCGTCCCGGTCAGAGTCTTTTTCTTCGATGTAGGGAGCGGGGGCCCTTTCCAGGCCTTGTTTTTCTATTTTGAGGATAGCTTCCACATAGGCCTCCGCCAGCTTTTGCCGAAAGGCAGGCTGTATCAAGCGGGCAGCGTCAAGCCGGCTGTTGAGAAAGCCGTTCTCCATCCGTACGACAGGCGACTGTACATTCCGCAGCAGATAGAAGGAAGCCGGATTAGAGGAGTACTTGATCGAACGGCTGTACAGGCCCGTTTTACGAAGTACGGATTCCATCAGGATGGCAGCAAGGCGGGCACTGGCCTCACTATCTGGTTTGGGCCATGCTTCTATACCGTTCGGAGTGTCGGGCACCCAGTCATCAGAAGACCTGTTAAAGTGGAAAGATATCGTAAGCTTCGGCAGTTTTGTGCGGTAGGTATTGATCTGCTCTGCCCGTTCTGTGAGGGGAATCTCCTGGTCTTCCGGCACGAGAATAAAATGCTGTATACCGCGGGCATCTAGTTGCCTGGCAACCCGCTTCACCAGGTCTCTGCCCAGTTCGTATTCCGTAAGCCGGGTTCTTCCATCGTCGAATAACGGTGAGCTCTTATCCCGGGATTCCTGGTCATGGGGATTGTCCAGCACCCAAAGGTAGCGGCTGCGGCGATTGGCGGGCAGCTCCTCTTTTTCTTCTTCCGGCATGGCCGGCAGCGGCCGCATCGAATAAAACTGCTGTTTGCCTTCCAGCAGGTCATTGAGCCGTACGAAGTGCTCCTGCCGGATAAAGCCCGGCTTATCCAGCACAATATTCAGGCCACCGGAGCGGATGTCGCTGAGTACCGGGATGATAATTTCGGTTTCTCCGGATTCATTTGTACTGCCGGTGAAGGCTTTACCGGCGGGCGTAGACACGTTGACGTCAGCAAGGGGGTTGCCTGTTTCTGCCTGCTCCACCTTTACGCGTAGCCGGAGCAAGCGCTGCCCGATGGTGTCTTTCGGTGACAGATAGAGGACCAGGGGCGAAAACAGGGGTAGGGAGATTTGTGTCAGGGAGGTATCATAGCCCCCTTTGAAAACCGTCAGCAGGAATGTGCCG
>CAJXXJ010000642.1 GCA_913062745.1 uncultured Phaeodactylibacter sp. | reverse complement strand
GAGGTGGAGCCGTTCCAGCATCAGGTCCAGGGTCTCCGCGCTTGAGAGTTCCAGCGCCAGGCCACGCAGCTCATTCAGTTCTTGCAGGAAAGCATCGTCGCCGGCCCAGTGTGGCAGTTGCCGGCGGTTTTCTGTCTGGTCTTTTTGTTCCAGATATTCGAGGCGCGTCTCGATGATTTCTTCCACTTCCTTACCGCTGGCCAGCAGGAGAATTTCCGCCACGGAAAGAGAATCGGACTGGTTGAGCAGATATTTCAGGCAAGCCAGTATGAGCCGGGCTTCAGCAGTGGCCAGCAAGCCAGCCCGGGAGATTACGGCTCTGAGCCCTGCCCGGTGCAGCGCTTCTGCCATTTCGAGACAGGCACGGTTGGAGCGGCAGAGTATAGCGATGTCTCCGGCCTGTACCGGGCGGGTGGAGTTGTGCCCTTTGGGCTGTACTTCCACTTTTCGCTCCAGCCAGCTGCTGAGGGTATGGGCTATTGCGTCCTCCATCCAGGGCTTGCCCGGCGGGCGTTTGCCTTCGTCACAGCGGAAGTGCCAGTGCTTAAGGGCTTGTCCAAGGGCAGCGGGCTCGGGGCCGTTGTTGAGGCAATCTCCGCGGTTGCTGCCGTCGCGGCAACGCTTTGGTTTCAGGGCTACCTGCTCAACCGGCAGCTCCGGGAAAGCCTTGGTAAACAGCGCATTGGTAGCCAGGACAATCTCTTCGCGCGATCGCCAGGAGAAAGCCTGTATATCTTCGGGGCGTACCCCGCCCTGCTTGCGGATGATGGCCTGCATCAGCTCGGGCTCTGCTCCGCGAAAGCCGTAAATGGACTGCTTAGGGTCTCCCACCCATACAGAGTGCGTGGCGATCTGCGAAAGCTTGAGAAAAATTTCGAGCTGAATGGGGCTGGTATCCTGAAATTCATCCACCATGAGCAGGTCTATCTCGGATTCAAGCACCGAGCGGACGGCAGGGTCATCCAGCAGTTGGTTGACCAGCACTTCCATATCCGTATAATCAATGAGGCCACGGCGCTTTTTGTAATCGTCAAATTCGTCGATAGCTGCTATAGCCAGATCGAAGAGTGCGTAGATGAAATCGCGGATATCGCTGTGAAAGCGGGGATGTTCGTAGTGATGCCGGGCAAAATCCTGCAGATCGGCGGCGTCTTCCCGGCTTTTGGCTCCTACTTTAAGCTTGGACAGCTTTGCCCACTCGTGCCAGAGCAGGTGGCCGCGCAGCCCGAGCTGCCGCAGCATTCCGCGCAGGGTATTGACGGCCCCCTGCGTGGTTTTGGTGCTGTCTTCATTGTGCTCCAGAGCGGCGATGGTTTGCTTTAGCAAGCGTTCGAGCTCTGCTTCGTAATCTTTGGAGACCGGCTTGCCGATGAAGGGCAGGAAGGACTGAAAGGAGCGCTCTTTACTGTACTGCAGCACTTCTGCTGAAAAGTTGTTGGCCCGGGCAATTTCGGTGAGCTGCAGCAGGTTTGCCCGCCAGTCGCTGCGCCCCTTTTTATTCAGGCCCAGTCGGTCGCTGAGGGCTTCCATATGCTCTACGCGCTCCGGCTTGAGCACATTGGCCAGCGCGAGGTTGAAGAGTTGCTGCTGGTCTTCATCGGCGATGATGTCTACCTCGGGGGAAACGCCGGCTTCGAAGGAAAAGCGCTGCAGCAGCCGCACGCCGAGCCCGTGCACGGTACCGATCAGTGCGTTGGCCAATTGGTCGGCCTGTTCGCTACGGCCTTCTTCCAGCAGGCGCACGCGCACGCGCTCCTGCAGTTCGGCGGCTGCTTTTTTGGTAAAGGTGGTGGCGATGACCCCGTTGGCGCGCACCCCTTCGTGCAGCAGCCGGACCATTTCGCTGGTAAGCCGGTAGGTTTTGCCGCTGCCGGCACCGGCAGAGATGATGCGTAGATTCATGCGTTATGGTTGTGAGACGAAGATAGACAAGCTGCCTGAAGCGGCAAAATGGCAATTACGCATGATGCACTTCATCGATGGCCTGAAGGATGACCTCACAGGCCCAGCGGATTTGCTCCTCCGTGATGATCAGGGGAGGCGCTATGCGCAGGGAACGGTTGTTGAATAGGAACCAGTCTGTGATCAGCCCCTGCTCCAGGCATCGTTTGATGACCTTTTGGATAAATTCAAAATCCGGCAGTTCTACGGCCAGCCACAGGCCGGCACTCCGGACCTCTACGATAGCAGGGTGCTGCAACAGGCTGCGGAAAAGCTGTTCTTTCTGCTTCACTTCACGAATATGAGGGGCTTTCAACAGCGTTTGCAGGGTAGCCAGGCCGGCGGCACAACAGACCGGATGGCCTCCGAAGGTAGTGATATGCCCCAGTATCGGATTTTCGGAAAGGGCGTTCATAACTGCTTTGGAACCAATAAACGCGCCTATGGGCATGCCGCCTCCCATACCTTTGGCCAGCAGCAGGATATCTGGTACGATACCGTACTGCTCGAAGGCGAACAGGGTTCCGGTACGGCCGTATCCGGCCTGAATTTCGTCGAATATGAGCAATGCGCCTACTTCGGTACAGCGTTTTCGTAGTTGCTTGAGGTAGTCGCCATGAGGAGGGCGGACGCCCCATTCTCCCTGTACCGTTTCCACGACGACTGCTGCTGTTTGTGTAGTGATTTGCTGAAGGCACCATTCGCAGTTGTAATCAATATGGCGGACTCCCGGCAGCAGCGGATGGTAAGCCTGAGTAAAGTCTTTAGGCCACATCAGGCTGGCGGCGCCCTGTGTGCTGCCATGGTAGGCTTTGCGGCAAGCGACTATCTCAGCACGGCCCGTGTAGCGCTTGGCGAGCTTCATAGCGCCTTCGGTAGCCTCTGTGCCGGAATTGACGAAGTAGACGCTGTCGAGCGGGTCAGGCAGGTTTTGCGCAAGCAGCTCTGCCAGTTGTACCTGTGGTGCCAGTATGAACTCACCGTATACCAGCGTATGCAGGTAGCGGTCGAGCTGATCTTTGACTGCGTTTACTACAGCTGGATGCCGGTGCCCCAGGCTACTTACCCCAATCCCGGCAATGAGGTCGAGATAAGATTTGCCTTCTACATCGTACAGGTACATTCCATCTGCCCGGTCAATTTCCAGGGCAAGCGGAAAAGCACTGGGCTGTG
>CAJXXJ010000641.1 GCA_913062745.1 uncultured Phaeodactylibacter sp. | reverse complement strand
AGTTAAATCCTGTTGAAAGCTCCATCGGTCTTCCGGTGGGGCTTTTTTGCATTAAGAAGAAGCCGCCGGCAGGTCGTGCTGCGGAGTATCAGCCGCATTGGCAGCCGCTGCTTTATCGGGTTCAAACGCTTTGGGCAGCGTAAAGCACAGGGTAGTGCCGTGGCCGTTGCTCTGGCGGTCTACCCAAATCTCGCCACCGTAAGTATGGACGATGCGCTGACAGATGGCGAGCCCCATGCCGGAGCCGCTGTAGTCCCGCTCGTGCAGGCGGAAGAAGGGCTGGAAAATAGCATCCCGGTGTTCTTTGGGGATGCCGATTCCGTTGTCGCGTACCACAAACACTTTTCTGCCCGGTTCGTGCCGGATGCTGAGGCGCACCTCCGGCTGTTGTTCCGGGTGCCGGTATTTGAGCGCATTGCCAATGAGGTGAAAAAACAGCTGCTCCATGAGCATGCGGTCTGCTTCCACCACTGGCAGGGGCTGATCGGCGAGCACTCGGGCATTCAGGCTTTCGGTATAACGGGCAAAGCGGTTGCGCACCTGCTGCAGCACTTGGGTCAGGTTGACATGCACCTGGCTAAACTGCCCTTCCGGCAATTCATGGTAGCGCAGCAGGCTGTCGAGCAGCTTATCCATCCGCTGGCTATTGTTTTCAATAAACTTGAGTTCTTCCTCAGCGGCTATGCCCGGTTTGCGCTGCAGCAACTGGCTGAAGCTGTGGATATTCCGGATGCTTTCCCGTAAATCATTGGAGGCCGCATACACAAACTGCTGCAGCTTGTGGTTGGCTACCTCCAGTTGTTGCTTGGTGGAGATGGTATCGAGATAGGCAATTTCGAGCTTTTCGTTAGAGTCGTAGAGCTCTTCGTTCATTTCATTGAGCTCTGCCTGCGTACGGCGGTGGCGGCGGTTGAAGTACGCCAAAACAGCGACTATACCACCCAACACCAGCAGTGCCAGGCTTACGAAAAGCACGTACCACCGCTGCGCCTGATTAGCGGCCCGCTCGAGTTCGCTTTCTGCGTCCGCCAGTTGCAGCTCATAGTCTTTTTGCGTAAGCTGATAGTCGTACTGCGCCTGCAGCTGGCTGATACGCTCCGTATTTTCCCGGCTCAGGATGCTGTCCTGGCTCTGCTTGTATTTTTTGTAGTGAAAAAGGGCAGTGCTGGCCTGCCCGTCTTTTTCAAATGCTTTGGAAAGCAGCTCATGGGCGCGGTTGGAGAGCGGCAGGTCTTCCATCTCTTCGGCAGCAGCCAGGCTTTGCGTTGCCAGTTGCTGCGCTTCTGCAAAGCGGCCTTCTTCCAGGGCTATTTCAGCCAAAATCAGGTGGGCATTGGCAGTCATGTAGGGCGAGCGGCGCAGTGCATCGGTCCCCAGGCTTTGCCGGAGCTGCCGTTTGGCGGAAGCCAGCTGCCCCCGCTCTCTGGCAATCTCTGCAAGCCCTATAGCGCAGTGCCCCAGCAGGTATTCGTTCTCCAACTCCTCTGCGATAGCTTTCGCCTGCAGGGTGATGTCCTCTGCTTGTTCCAGCTGTTTGAGGTCCTGATGGTTGGAGCCAAGGTTGAAGAGGAAAGCGGCTTCCAGATAGCGGTTGCCGGACCGCTTGGCGGCCTCAGCTGCTTTTTGGTGGTAAGCCAGCGCCTGCTCCGCTTCCTCCCGGGCCAGGTAAACGGATGCCAGGGTGCCGTAGCTATTGGCCAGGCTGCCGTATTTTTGGTGTTTTTCCTTGATCGCAATCGCTTCGAACAGCATGTCCGTAGCTTCCGCATGCATCCCCCAGTTGATGTAGATGATACTGAGGTTGTTGAGTACTTTGGCCCGAGCCACTTCGTGCTCCGCTCCGGGTGCCTGATTCAGCAGCTGTTCGGCCTGCCGAAAGTACCGCAGCGCTTCATTCTGCTGATCTTGCTGCTGATAGTATGCTCCTTTGTTGACGAGCGTTTTCGCTACCTGTATGCTGTCGCCGGCAAGGCGGAAAAATGCAAGGGAAGAATCGATGCACAGCAGGGCCTGCTCATAGCGGGCTTTTTGCTTCAGGGCCAGCCCTTTCCAGCGGAAAAACAGGGCTTGCTGATCCGGAGCACAGGAAGGAGAGCGGAACGTAGCCGCTTTGTCCAGCAAAATCAGAGCCGAGTCGGTTTGGTTGTAAATATAATAGGATGCGATATGGCTGTAGAGGCGGAAGCGCTCTTCATCCGATTCTGCCGCCGGCAAAATGCTCCGGAGGCTGTCGGCTTGCTGACTGTGAAGGGGGAGAGACACGCAAAGTGCTGCCAGCAATGCCAGGATCGTTTTTGGGAGCCAATAGGTGTGCATTGGGGTGCCTGTTTATTTTGTTGAACCCCCAATATACGTAAATTATGAATTGAGCGATAGCCGGATTGCCGTCAAATCTACCTCTCCTGCAAAAACAAATGCTGCCGGCCCGCAGAGCCAGATGTCGTGAAATGACCCGGGCCTGCTTTGTTGAAAGCGGATTTTCAGGCGGCCGCCCTTGGTTTCAACCGGCACCTCCCGGATATCGCCCGGAATGCGGGCGCTGACTGCCGCCGCTATAGCCGCTGCCGTGACGCCTGTGCCACAGGATAGCGTTTCGTTTTCCACACCCCGCTCGTAGGTAGTCATGCGCAGGCCACCCGCCTTGCTTTCCACAAAGTTGACGTTGGTCCCTTTGTCGCGGAACCGCTCAGAATAGCGTACCTTCCTGCCTTCCGCTACCGTATCTATGCCGTAGGCATTTTCCACAAAGCGGATATAGTGCGGAGAGCCGGTATCCAGAAACAGAAAATCGCCGCCCTGCTCCACTTCCTTTACCGCTGCCATCTCTACCTCTACCCAGCCATCGTCTGCAATACGCGCCCGGTGCGGCCCGTCCGGCGCCCAAAAGTGGTATTCGGGAAGCTGTATGCCCAAGTCGCGCGCGAAGGCCACCGTGCAGCGGGTGCGCCGGGCGTCGCGCCGGTCCTTGTCGTAGGCGATCTCGTGCCAGTCGGGCGGGCAGCCGCGGTGGCTCCAGAGCACGTCGAGGATGTCGCGCTCGATCATCTCCAGCGCGTCGGTGCCGTACATGAAGTTGAGCCGTTTGGGCTTGGTCATCTCGGTCAGCTTGCGGCGGGGCATGG
>CAJXXJ010000640.1 GCA_913062745.1 uncultured Phaeodactylibacter sp. | reverse complement strand
CCAGGCAGGAATTCCCCCCTCAAAACTTCGACCGCCACTTCTTCAGCCGCTGCTCAAAGTCCGAACGAAATTCCTCCCATTCTTCCCGGGCTTCCGACTGCCATTCGCCGGACTTCTTTTTGAAATCCCCAAGAAACTCGCGCGCCTCTTCTTTGGCCTCCTGATATTCTTCATTGGCCTCCTCGCGGGCGTGCACAGCCATGACGTTTAGCTGTGCCCGGAAGCGCGCCAGGCGGTCGCGCAGGCTCTCTGCTGCCTTAGCCGTTTGTTCATTCCCTTCCTGCTCCGCCAGCTTGGCCTGCACCTCGAGCCGGTCGATTGAAGCCTGCAGCTCTTCCTCCTGTGCCTTCATGCCGGCCTGCGTCGCGTCTGAGGATTTTTTCAGCTTGGCCAGCAGCTCGTCGTACTCCTCCTGCAATTCCTCACGCGCTTCGCCGAATTCTTCCTTCAGCTCTTCGCGCTGCTCCTGCATCCAGTGCTGAAACTGCTGCTTTTTGCTTTCAAATTGCTGTGCAGCTTCCTTTTTACCGAGATTGAACTGTACCTGCAGCTCTTCCAGGTCGCTCTGCCACTCGCGCAGGCGCTGCTGCAAATTTTCTTTAAACGATGCCATAGTGAGTAATTTGGTTTCCAGCGAATTTACGGAATAGACCGGGCTTCTCCGCACTCCGGGCCGCCCTTTCCTTTGGAATACCTGCCGTTGCCTCCCGGAATCGCCATTTTTTGTCCAAACCTTGGCTTGATTTCCCTACCTTTGTACCCCGTAACAAACAAAACCGCGTAAGCAAACAAGCAATTTTACGATGACCAAGTACATTTTTGTTACGGGCGGGGTAACTTCCTCCCTCGGTAAAGGCATTATTTCCGCATCCCTGGCCAAGCTGCTGCAAGCCCGGGGCTTCTCCGTAACCATCCAAAAATTTGACCCCTACATCAACGTAGACCCGGGCACGCTTAACCCCTACGAGCACGGCGAGTGCTATGTGACGGATGACGGGGCGGAAACGGACCTCGACCTCGGGCACTACGAGCGTTTCCTTAATACGCCTACCTCCCAGGCCAATAACGTCACCACAGGCCGCATCTATCAGACCGTCATCGAAAAGGAGCGGGCCGGCGACTACCTCGGCAAAACGGTACAGGTCATCCCCCATATTACCGATGAGATCAAACGCCGCGTTCAACTGCTCGGCGTATCTACAGATTACGACATCGTCATCACCGAGCTGGGCGGCACAGTAGGCGACATTGAGTCGCTGCCCTACCTCGAAGCGCTCCGCCAACTGCGCTGGGAACTGGGCGTGGACAACTGCCTGGTCATCCACCTGACGCTCATCCCCTACCTGCGGGCCGCACAGGAGCTCAAGACTAAGCCCACTCAGCACTCCGTCAAGGAATTGCTGAATACCGGCATTCAACCGGATATCCTGGTGTGCCGTACCGAACCCCCGATCGGCATGGACATTCGCCGCAAGCTGGCTTTGTTCTGCAACGTGGACGTAGGCTCCGTTATCGAAGCGATGGACGCTGAAAGCATCTACGACGTCCCCCTGCTGATGCTGCGCGAAAAGCTCGATACCGTGGTCATCACCCGCCTGCGCCTCAAGGACCGCCGAGAGCCCAACCTGCGTGCCTGGAAAGGCTTCCTGGGCAAGCTCAAGAATCCGACCTACGACCTGAATATCGCCCTCGTAGGCAAGTATAACGAACTGCAGGACGCTTACAAGTCCATCCACGAGTCCTTCGTACACGCCGGCGCGGTCAACGAATGCAAAGTACACGTCCACCCTATCCACTCTGAGCAGCTGGAAGGCAGCGAGGAAGAAGTAGCCGAGCGGCTGAAGGAATTCGATGGTGTACTGGTTGCGCCGGGCTTCGGCGAGCGTGGCATAGAAGGCAAAATCAAAGCCATCAAATATGTGCGCGAGGAGCAGATCCCCTTCTTCGGCATCTGCCTCGGCATGCAGTGCGCGGTAGTGGAATTCGCCCGCCACGTCATGGAGCTGGAAGGTGCCTCTTCAACCGAAGTAGACTCGGATACCCCCCACCCCATCATCGACCTGATGGCGGAGCAGAAAAAAATCACCAAAAAGGGCGGCACCATGCGGCTGGGCGCTTATCCCTGTGAGCTGCGCCGCCGCAGTAAAGCGAGCGCGGCCTACAGCAGCCTTAAGATCAGCGAGCGCCACCGCCACCGCTATGAATTTAACAACCGCTACCGCGAGGACATGGAAAAGGCCGGCATGATCGCCTCGGGCATCAACCCGGAATCCGATCTGGTGGAGGTAGTGGAAATCAAGGACCACCCCTGGTTTGTGGGCGTACAGTACCACCCGGAGCTGAAGAGCACGGTCGAAGTGCCGCACCCGCTCTTCGTAGCTTTCGTCAAAGCGGCTGTGGAGCGCAAATACAAACTGACTTAATTGGAGGCCGCCGCCGGAACAACTGCAGAAACCGGCAGCCGGAGCCGGATGCTGCGGGGACTGCTGCTGTTGCTGTCGGCCCTTGCCCTGTGGGGGATGCGCGACAAGCCCTTCTTCTGGGATACCATTCAGCTGGGCTCCAAGCACGCGCACTGGTACTACGGGCAGGGCTTTCGCTATTTGCTGCTGCCCCCGGAGATCGACAGCGGGCACCCGCCGGCCTTCGGTATGTATATCGCTGCCGTGTGGACAGTTTTTGGCAAAAGCCTGCTATCGAGCCACCTGGCCATGCTGCCCTTTGTCTGGGGCACCATTTGGCTGCTATTCCCTGTCGGCCGCTACTTTGCCCCCCGCTGCGAGTGGCTCTTCCCGCTCTTGGCCCTGGCCAATCCGGTGCTGCTCACCCAGTTGCTGCTCATCAGCCCGGATGTAGTCTTGGTTTGCGGTTTCCTGCTGGGACTCTACGGCATTTTGTACCAGCGCCTTTCGGCAAAAATCATAGGCGGCTTGCTGCTGGCGGCCATCAGCACACGCGGGATGATGGTAGTAGTGGCCCTTTTCCTATTCGATGCCTACCAGCGATTTTTTGCCCCAGGAGCTACGCCCACACGAGCTACTTTGGGCGCTATCCTCAAATCCACCTTGCCCTATGCGCCTGCCGGCTTGCTGGCTTCCGCCTTCCTGCTCTACCATTACTGGCAA
>CAJXXJ010000639.1 GCA_913062745.1 uncultured Phaeodactylibacter sp. | reverse complement strand
GTAGCGCTTATTGCGGCGGCTCAGGCACCGGTCGATTGTCCGGTAGCGGATCATTGCGTGCCGATTGGTTGCCATATATTCTTATTTGAGCCGATAACTTAACACTTTTTTTGCAGACCATTACACCCCGCGTACCTACAGTACGCAGGGCCGGGGTAGGTTTGTGGAAACAAATAGCACCAATGAAAAACTTTACTTTTATTATCATGACTGTTCTTCTGGCGGGATTCCTCCTTCAGAGCTGTGCAGTCAGCTCTAAAGTATCCGCCGGATCTTCCTACCAGAACGAAACCTTCAGCCCAAGCGAATTGGACCGGACTGGCTTCGCCATCCTGCCAGTAACTGCTGGTGACGGGCAGGAAGGATACCGCCGCCCCTTTGGCGACAAGCTCAACCGAACAGCAAGTAATCTCTTCAAAAATGTGATCCCCTGGGACTCTACCATGCAAATCCTCAACCAGGCCGAAAGCGTGCAGGACTACCAGAAACTTATTAAAATGTATAACGAAACTGCAATACTGGATCAATCAATCACCAAAAAACTCAGCGAAACTCTGGGGGTCGAGTACCTGCTGTATGTCCGCCTTGGCCAACCTGAGCAAACCCGGAGTAGCGGCTATAACTACCTTAGCGGCGGCGTGTCGACTACTGAGACCCAGTCCGTATCCGCTTTCGCTAAAATATGGCAGTCAAACGGCGATGTTGCCTGGGAAGGCAGCGCAACCGCCCGGGCAGTTTCAGGGGACTATACCTACATTGCGGAAAACTATCAGCAACAAGCCGAAAAGGTAGCGGATGCACTCATCCGTGCCGTCGCCGGTATGCCTATACCGACGACGAAGTAGTTTCCCCGATAGGAATCCCCGATAGGAATCGGGGCCAAACATGACTTCGTGCCTGCCCGATATGCAAAGGCAGGCGGGTCGGCATACTTGTGCCGTATAACTATCGGTATACTCGTGCGTCGGGTGGACGCCCAAACCTCTACGTTCGGTGCTCCTGCAGCCCGAAAATGCCGTTGGCACAGCACTTTTATCTTACAGCTTGCGGATTTTGATGTTGCGGAACCAGACGTTGTTGCCATGGTCCTGCAGCCCGATGTGGCCTTCCTTCGCTACATCAATGAAATCCTGATACTCCCTGAACTTGCTGCCGGCTACCATCTCCTTCCAGTCATCGGTCCAGAGGTGGTACTCTACAACATTCTCACCGTTCATGCTGTGCACTACCGTCCCCTGGTACACCAGTACGCTGACTTTATTCCACTCACCGGCCGGCTTGGCGTTCTGTGGTTCTGCCGGGATCAGGTCGTACAGCGAGCCAGCCTGACGGTTGCCATCTTTGCCAAGGCGGGCATCCGGGTGCTTTTCATTATCCAGAATCTGCATTTCCGGAGCAGACTTCCAGATCGGCTGCCCATCCTCGCCGCAGCGCTCGCGGGCCAGATAGAATATACCGCTGTTGCCGCCTTCCTCAATTTTCCACTCCAGGGAAAGCTCAAAGTCGCCAAACTGCTCTTTGGTGATGATATCACCGCCGCCGCCGGCTTCTCCCTGCCCGGAAGCCAGGCAGTGGATCATGCCGTCCACTACTTCCCAGCCTTTTTCCGGGAAACCGTCCTTACAGTAGCCTTTCCACTGATCTACGTTTTCACCATCGAATAACAGCATCCAGCCATCTTCTTTTTCCGCTTCAGTCAGCGAATTGACCGGAGCGTCCTCCGCAGCAGCTGTCTGCTCTTCCGCAGGAGCCTCGGCCGTTTCTGCATCATCGCCCGCAGTTTCACCGCCGCCGGACTGGCAGGCCTGGAAGCTGAGCGCCAGCAATGCCAGCATTAAAATTTTGTTTTTCATTACGTTTGTTTTGATTTTGGTTAATAACTCCATCCGTCCCGGTAAGGCCGGCGAATGTACTCCTCCGCTGCTGCCTTTGCGTTCATCGTGGCGTACTGTGTATCGAAGTGCGGGTGCCCGTCGATCACCGTAAACTTGTCCGTGGTCACCACCCGGATTTCGTCTTTATCATCGATGTTGGTGATCTGCATGTTTTCGCCGTCCCATTCCAGTCGACGCTTAAGGTCCTGCAGGCGGATGGCCAGGTTGCCCATCACCACTACTTCATTCAACGGTGCTGAGTAGCCGAAGTGGGAGGAAGCCTCTGTGCGGCTGCCTTTGTCTTCCTTACAGGCGCGCACCCAATCCATTTCGTGGCTGTCCTTCACACGGCGCAGCTCTCCGGTGGTCTTCGGCGGGTCGTTCTCCCGGCCGACGATGTACGGATCACGGGCGTAGGTGCTGCAGATGAGCGTGCCCTTAGAGCCGACAAACATCGCGCCGCCGCCGCCGTCGCCCATAATCTTGCCTTCCGGGATACCCTCCGGGCGGTCCGGCAGCAGGCCGCCGTCGTACCAGGTGAATTTCACGGCCGGCATATTGACCTTGCCTTTCTTCGGCCGCTCCGGGAAATAATACGTCACCGTTTCGGCTACCGGCGCACTCTCGGTATTGACCTGCGTGGAGCTGCCTTCAAATGCCGTAGGCTGGCCGAGCTGCAGCGCCTTAAAGACCGGGTCGATGATGTGGCAGCCCATATCTCCCAGTGCTCCGGTGCCGAAGTCCCACCAGGCGCGCCAGTTCCAGGGCGTGTAAGCCGGGTGGTACGGGCGCCAGGGCGCCGGCCCTACGAAAAGGTCCCAGTCGAGCGTAGGCGGCACAGAAGGCGTTTCCGCCGGGCGCTCCAGCCCCTGTGGCCAGATGGGGCGGTTCGTCCAGGCGTGTACTTCTTTCACTTCGCCAATTTCGCCGTTCCAGATCCATTCGCAAACCTGGCGGATGCCCTCTCCGGAATTGCCCTGATTGCCCATTTGCGTGGCAACGCCCGCCTCCTTGGCCAGGCCTGCCAGCTGCCGTGATTCGTAAACGGAATGCGTCAGTGGCTTCTGCACAAAAACGTGCTTGCCGGCGCGCATCGCATCGGCCGTGGCAACGTAGTGCGTATGATCCGGGGTGGCCACCATCACTGCGTCGATCTCATCACCCATTTCCTCCAGCATACGGCGGTAATCCTTGAACTTCTGGGCTTTAGGGTAATCGTTGAACGCGCTGGCTGCATACTTCCAGTCCACATCG